>JALZOH010000459.1 GCA_030857305.1 Acidobacteriota bacterium | reverse complement strand
GGCCGGTTTTTCGATTGCGATGGGACAAGCCGAGGCGAAAGTTAAAAATGCCGCCAATATTATCACGAAAGCAAATACCGAAGAAGGTTTTGCCCACGCCATAGAAAAATTTATTCTTTAAAATAGTCCGTAAAGTATAGTAATCCAAATTGCCGATTATCAAAATTTAAGAAAGTATTCCCGCGAAAGACACGCGAAAAGACGCTGAAGAAAAAGAAAAATTAACCACAGATTGACACAGATAAATATCCGGCAAAGACACGACCGTTTCCAAAAATTATAAAGTCATCGGCACGCCGACAGTCGTTTTTCTGGATGAAAAAGGCGCGGTGCGGTATTTCGGCAACGAACTACCGAAAGATTATGCGGAAAAATTGACTTCATTGCCGGGCGGTTAGAGATACCGGCTCTTTTTTAGAAGGAGAAAAATGCAATGTTAAAAAAGAACTTTTTGGATGAGGACGGTTTATGCCGTCGGTTGGAAATTCTTCGGCTGCTGGCTAAGTCTATCGCTCTGGAAATTGACCGCATAGTCGGTTCCGAAAAGGAGAATTCTTCTGCCGAAAACGATGGCGAACTTCAAATCAATTTTGACGAACAAATCAAAAAGTTTGAAATGGACTTGATTCGCTTCGCCTTGTTCAAAAGCGGCGGAAAACAGACCAACGCAGCCAGGTTTTTAAATATGAAACTCTCGACACTTAATACGAGAATCAAAAAATACCGTATTTCCGTCGCCGCTTTTAAATCGGAAACGCCAAAACCGAAAGCTGAGTCAGAATATAATGCTCGAAGATAATCTAATAATGATTTTCTTTTCATTCGTTCTCCTCCTCCTGAGAGAGCATCTTTTTCTCTTGTAGAAAGATGCTCATTTTTTTTCGATAAAATGGATAACTGAAACGATGAAAAAATCAGAATTCAAATCCGAAATAACCTGTTCGTTCTGCGGCTTCCGAAAATCCGAAACTATGCCCGTCGAATCTTGTCTGTTTTTTTATCTATGCTCGAATTGCGAGGTTATTATTCGTCCGAAGCCCGGCGAATGCTGCGTTTTTTGCAGTTACGCGAGCGTCGTTTGCCCGCCCATGCACAAGGCGCGGCAAACGGAGAGGGAATAAAAAATCAGTTTTTTTTCATTACAAATTTGAATTCAATCGAACGGGAGAAATTATTTTTTATGTCGGAAGAGATAAATCGAAAGGTGGTTATTTTAGGTTCGGGACCGGCTGGCTTGACCGCCGCCATTTATGCGGCGAGAGCGGAACTCGCGCCCCTGGTTATCGAAGGACCGCAGCCGGGCGGACAACTGACGATTACGACGGATGTCGAAAATTATCCGGGCTTTGCCGAAGGCATTACGGGACCCGAACTGATGAATGAATTTCGCGCTCAGGCGGAACGCTTCGGGACGGAATTTTTAAGCGTCTGGATTGATCGAGTTGATCTAAGCCAAAGACCGTTTACGCTTTACGGCAAAGCGAGCAAAGACAGCCGCGAGATTACAACGATTATCAAAGCCGAAACTTTGATTATTTCTACGGGTGCTTCCGCAAAATGGCTCGGCGTAAAGGGCGAAGAGCCAGCTCCGGCGGGACTCGGCGGCAACGGCGTTTCGGCGTGCGCGACCTGCGACGGTTTCTTTTTCAGAGGCAAACCGATCGTCGTTGCCGGCGGCGGCGATACGGCGATGGAAGAAGCCAATTATCTGACCAGATTCGCCTCGAAAGTAACGGTCGTTCACCGGCGCGGCGAGTTGCGGGCATCGCGCATTATGCAGGAACGAGCCTTTAAGAATGAAAAAATCGAATTTTTGTGGAACACAGAAATCCGCGAAATTCTGGGCGACGCCGCCCGTGGAGTAACCGGAATCCAAATTTATAACAACCAAAATCAGAAGGAAAGCGTTCTTCCGACCGAAGGCGTTTTTGTCGCCATCGGGCATCAGCCTAATACGGAACTTTTCAAAGGGCTTCTGGAAATGGACGAAGTGGGTTATCTGAAAACCGAAGGACGCACGATGAAAACCAACATTCCCGGCGTTTTTGCATGCGGCGACGCGCAGGATGACTATTACCGTCAGGCGATTACCGCCGCCGGGACGGGCTGTATGGCGGCGATAGACGCCGAAAGGTTTTTAGCCGAGCATGAATAACAATTTAACGAAATATGTTTGTTAGGGCTAAGGGGTGGATAGGTGATAATTCCAGTCAGTTTAGCAGGACGTATTAAAGGCTTGAAGAACGAGCGGCTTTTCAACCCTCCCCCGATTGTCAGTTCCATAATCTGAGCGGAAGGAGACCCCACACAGCGAGAACGATCAGCCACTGCAAAACCCCGACCATAGCGGATATGTCCAGCACACCCATTACGCCGTATGCGCGGCGGCGCACTCCGACTACCAGTCCGATCGCCATGACGAGCGGCAAAAGTCCGGTGACGACGGCTAGCAGCACGCTGGCAGGCGTGACATCGCCAAGGCGAAGAAAAGATTGCTGCAGGAAGAACGGCACGGGGATAAAAAGAGCGATAATTGAAAGAAACGGATAAAAGAGCCGGCTCTCACGTCCCATGCTGGCAGTAACGGCGCGTCCGAGTCCCATTACAAAGATGTAAGCCAACCCCGAAAGACCGGCGATCAGGCTCATCCACAAC
>JALZOH010000458.1 GCA_030857305.1 Acidobacteriota bacterium | reverse complement strand
ATCCGACGGAATTTCGGAACTAACAATTCAAGTTCCGAAGAAAGACAGCGAATTGATATTAATTGCCGAAAACAAATTTACGAAAAGCCTGCCCGCGAAAATTAATTTAAAATGGCGAAATTAATAGCCGACGCTAAAGTTCGCTGCCTAATTTTGTTTACGCTGTTTTTGAATTTAGCAAAAACGGCGTAAAATTATTTAATCGAAACAGTTACCAAATTAATTCTGGAGAATTTTTAAAAATGAAAATCGGATTACCGAAAGAAATCAAAGATAACGAATATCGAGTCGGTTTAACGCCGGCGGGCGTTCGCGCTTTGACTGATGCGGGGCACAATATTTTTGTCGAAAAGAGCGCGGGTGAAGGTTCGGGTTTCGGCAACGAACTTTATGAAAAAGCAGGCGCGACTTTGCTCGATACGGCGGACGACGTTTGGGCGGAAGGCGATATGATTGTCAAAGTCAAAGAGCCTGTCTCGCCGGAATACACGCGGATGCGTGAAAATCAGCTACTTTTCACATATCTGCATCTTGCCCCGGAACTTGAATTAACCAGGCAATTGATGGAGCGCAAAGTAACCGGCGTGGCGTATGAAACCATTACCGACAAACGCGGCACTCTTCCTCTGCTCACGCCGATGTCGGAAGTGGCGGGCAGAATGTCAGTCCAAGTCGGCGCAACTTATTTAGAGAAAATGAACGGCGGGCGCGGCATTCTGCTTGGGGGCGTGCCGGGCGTTACTGCCGGGCGCGTGGTGATTATCGGCGGCGGCGTGGTCGGCACGGAAGCCGCGAAAATGGCAATTGGTTTGGGCGCGCACGTAACGATTATTGATCGCAACCTTGACCGCTTGCGCCAACTCGACGATATATTTTTATCGAAGGTTCAAACGCTCGCCTCCAGCCGCTACGCGATTGAAGAAGCCATTTCTCACGCTGATTTAATCATCGGTGCGGTTTTGGTTGTCGGTGCTGCGGCTCCGAAACTGGTCACGCGCGATATGCTTAAACTCATTCCGAACGGCGCGGTCCTTGTCGATGTCGCAGTTGACCAGGGCGGCTGTTTTGAAACGACTCACGCGACAACCCACTCGAACCCGACTTATTACGAAGAAGGCGTTTTGCATTACTGCGTAGCGAATATGCCGGGGGCGGTTCCGCGCACTTCTACATTTGCGCTAACTAACGCAACTCTGCCGTATGCTCTGGATTTGGCAAATAAGGGTTTTGAAAAAGCTATCAAGGAAGATAGCGGTTTAGAAGAAGGCGTTAACACATATTCCGGAAAATTAACGTATGAAGCCGTTGCCGCTTCGCAGAATTTGGAATATACGCCGCTCAACAATTTGGTTGAAGGCATTGCGGCAAAAGCAGCGAATTAACGCTAAGTGATAAAAGTGGAAAGTGGTAATCGGTAAATGGTAAGTGAGAAACCAAAAACTTACCACTTTCCACTTATCTTACCACTTTCCACTAATAACAAATGTACGAATTTGCAGTTACACCGGCAGTTACACAGCTTCGCCGACCGGGAGTTTTAATCACCGAAGTTTCGCCCGAATCTCTGGCGAAAGAGCTGGAACTTGGAATCGGCGATAGAATCGTGCGCGTTAACGGTCGGCAAGTGCGCGATTACCTCGATTTCCGTTTTCAAACAGCGGGCGAAACGGAAATGACTCTGTTGGTCAAAAAACCGGGTGGCGAAAGTTGGGAAATCCAGATTGAACGCGAAGAAGGCGAAGATTTCGGTTTGATGTTTGAACAAATCGTTCCGCGACAATGCGCTAACGAATGTCTTTTTTGTTTCTGTAAAGGAAATCCCGACGACGCGCGTCCTTCGCTTTTTGTCCGCGACGAAGACATTCGGCTTTCATTTCTCTACGGAAATTACACAACCTTGAGTTCGATTACCGAAGACGAAATGAAGCGCATTGTTGAGCAGCGTCTTTCACCGCAGTATGTTTCGGTTCACGCGACCGACCTCAAAACCCGCGCTTACCTTTTGGGAGTTGACGAAAAACGCGCCGATATATTCGAAAAGTTAAACCGGCTGCTTGACAACAATATCGAAATTCACGCGCAAGTCGTTTTGTGTCCTGAAATAAACGACGGTTTGATTTTGGAAAAAACTCTTCGCGATTTAGCTTCGCATTATCCGAAAGTCATCAGCACGGCGGTTGTTCCCGTCGCTCTGACACGCTACAACACAGACAAAAGATTAACGCGGGTAACGCCTGAATTTTGCCGTCGAACAATTGCCGAAGTCGAAAGATTGCAACGGGAGTTCCGCAAAACTTTGGGCGTTACTTTTGCATTTCTTGGCGATGAAATCTATCTCAAAGCCGGTGCGCCGCTTCCTTCGCGCGCGCATTACGGCAAATATCCGCAAATCGAGGACGGCGTCGGAATGATTCGCTCGTTTTTGAGTTCGTTTGAAAGGCTATTCAAAAAAATTCAAAGTTCAGAGTTCAAGGTTCAAAGTTCTTTAAACGGAACTATTCTCACGGGTGAGATGTTTGCGCCGATTCTGCGCGGACAAATTGAAAAACTAAATTTTCAAATAAATTCGCGCCTGACTGTTTTAGCCGTTCCGAATACTTATTTCGGCGGTGATGTTGCTGTTGCGGGGCTTCTGACGGGACAGGATTTTCTTGCCG
>JALZOH010000457.1 GCA_030857305.1 Acidobacteriota bacterium | reverse complement strand
CATCAAATCAATAAGCACCGGCGCGAGCCCTGTTTTAATAACGTGCCCACCGATTCCCCAGATGATTGGCTTACCTGAATCTCTGGCGCGACGAATTTGTTTGGCAATTTCTTTGAGCGATTCGGCAGCGAGAATTTTCGGTAGTTTCTTGAGAAAATTTTTGAGCGAATCAGTGTCACTTACAGGTTCAGCAAAATCTTTTACCGTCACTTTACTCGGGCGTGATGCGAGGTCATAGGTTTTAATGGCGTCAAAATTGATTGGCTCAAAATTTTCGTAGATTGACATAATAAATTTATACCACAGCGTTTCTCTTGTCCCGATTTTTTCATTTGCCGAGTTTTTTTATTTGACTTTTTTGCTTTATAAACAAAAATGTCAGCCAGGTAAGACTGCTTTTTTGCTTGGCGATGCGCGGTTACCGATTCTGACCTCGTCATCTTGCTTTTGTTCGCAATAATTCAGATAAAGGAAAACCGGTAGTGATACAAAGAACTTTTAAGTCTGCGGCAGCTTCGCCTTTTCATTTTCTGTCCAATCGCACAAAATCTTTTTATCATCGTCAGAAAGCCGCGCGTCCCAGTGAATCCACAGATATTGATAATGCGGCATCTCTCCGCTTGTTATCATCTCGCAGATTTCTTCTAGTTTATGTTTTTTTCGCTTTAGATTGTAGTTTGCCCAAGTTGAAAAATTTAATTCCTGACGACCTTCGTTGATGTGGTCAATTACGCCCCAGGACATTGGCGCAACCTCTGAATACCACGGAAAATTTGAATTATTCGTATGACAATCATTGCAGGAACGTCGCAAGATTTTTGCGACCGTTTCGGGAATTTGCGTTGTCGCTTCCAAAGTTTCCCCCTCGACAATCGGTGGATTCGTTTTCGCGGGACGATAAAATTGAACGGCGACAAAGACGATGAACAGCACAATAGCTATGATTTTTAACGCTTTTTTCATTTATTGATAACTCACGCGCCATATTTTATCCGCGCCGTCATCGCAAATTAAAAGCGACCCGTCCGCATTAACCAGAAGTCCTACCGGTCTGCCCCAAACTTCGCTGCTCGTTTCATTTGGAAGCCAGCCGGTGACAAAATCTTCATAACCGCTTGAGAGGAGTTTGCCGTCTTTGAAACGAACGCGAATAATTTTATAGCCGGTCAAAGGGTTTCGATTCCAGGAGCCGTGCAGAGCGACAAAAGCCTCGCCTTGATATTCTTTCGGAAACATTTTTCCGTTGTAAAAAACCATCCCGAGCGCGGCGGAATGCGACGTTACTAAAACATCCGGTACGGTTGGTTTTTTAAGGCGCAAGTTGGCAATGTCGTTTTGACGGCGCGGGTCAATGTTTTCGCCCAGATAATAATACGGAAAACCATAAAACGCGCCGTCTTTAACCGATGTCACATAATCCGGAACGAGATCGTCACCAAGCCCGTCGCGTTCATTTACTGCTGTCCACAATTCTTTCGTTGCCGGATTAAACGCCAGACCGATTGGGTTTCGGATGCCGCCTGCAAAAATGCGATGATTTTTGCCGTCCGGGTCATATTCGTTGATAGCGGCGCGGCGCGCGTCGGATTCAACCTCGACATTACCGCTGGAACCGATTGAAACATACATTTTTTTGCCGTCGGGCGAGAAGATAATATTGCGCGTCCAGTGCTGGTTATAGCCGCCTTCGGTTAGCTCGATAAGTTTTTCGGGCGCGGCGTCGGCTTTTGTTTGCCCCGTTTTATATTTGAAACGCACGACCGAATCGGTATTTGCAACATAAAACCATTCGCCATTAAAAGCCATTCCGAAAGGCTGTGAAAGATTTTCCGCAAACGTAAATCGTTCGTCGGAAACACCGTCTTTATTTTTGTCGCGCAAAATAATTATCGCATTGGCGCGTGAATCTGCAACAAAAACATCGCCGTTTGGGGCGAGCGCCATCATTCGCGGATTGTTGAAATTCCCTTCGGCAAAAATATTTATTTTGAATCCCTTCGGTACGAAAAGTTTTGCATCGACGGGTTGCGCGATTTTGCGCGAAGGCTTGACCGAACTCTTCGTTGCAAAGGGTTTCGGTAAATCTTTCGGATTTATTTGATAAGTTTTCGGCTTTTCAAAATTTACAACTTCAGGCATCTTTACGCCGCCGGATTTTGCCTCGCCTAAATTTTGTCGATTTTGACAGGCGGAGTTTATGTCCAATGTTAAAAGAATTAAAAGACCGGCGAAAAGATTGTTGATGTTTTTGATGTTCATACGTATTATTCTCTAAAAGATGTCAGAAATATTATCGCTGTCACTTAAAGATAACAATCTCGTCAAGTTAAATTCAAGCCAAATCGGACAGCTTGGAGAAGAACTTGCCGCGCGTCATTTGGTCAAAACCGGATATCGCCTGGTATCGGCTAATTTTAAAGTTCCGATTGGCAGAACCACACGGGGCGCACAAGTCACGGGCGAGATTGATTTAATCGCCTTTGACGAAGACATATTGTGTTTTGTCGAAGTTAAAACCCGTTCATCTGACGAATATTCGACGCCTGAATCGGCAGTTAATCTGCGCAAACAAAGACAAATAACCAGAACAGCAAAAGTTTACCGAAAAATTTTTCAGCTCATTGACATAAAATCTCGTTACGATGTGGTCAGTATCGTTTTGGTT
>JALZOH010000456.1 GCA_030857305.1 Acidobacteriota bacterium | reverse complement strand
ACTTGCAGCCGTATAAATTTTTTGGCAAGCAGGCGCTTTTAAGCGTCGGCGGCAATGTTCATCTCAATCAAATTAACGTCGGACTTTATCCTTCGATCGGGCGCAGTCCGGATCGCAAATTTTTGCATGAAAATATTGAAAATCCGGATGTTCTTTATACTTCAGCGCAAGCTAATATCAATAACTACGCCGGTTACGTGCAAAACGGAATTGATTTTTTCAACGGACATCTGCACGTCGAAGCCGGTTTGCGTCTGGATTATTTTAAGTTTGATGTTGACGGCTTTGAACTCGGCGAAACCGAGATGATTCTCAAAGGCAAAGAAAGCGCGGCGCGTTTTCAGCCAAAAGTTTCAGTCGCATTTTCACCGTTTGAAACTTTTCCGGTGGTTTTCTACGGCAATTACGGACGCGGAATTTCCAGCCAGGACGCGCGCGGCGTGATCAGAAATCCGGACGCTCCGAAAATATCGACGACCGACTTTTATCAAGCCGGGACAGCTTATAATTCACGCCGCTTTTCCGCAACGGGCAGCTTTTTTTTTATTGACCGCTCAAACGAGCAGGTTTATATTCCCGACGACGGCTCAATCGAATTTGCCGGACGCTCGCGCTCCTACGGTTTTGAAACGAAAACCTCCGCGCGATTCAACCGCTACTTGAGTTTTAACGCCGGTTTAACGCAAGTTTTAAGAGCATTTTATCCGGGTGAATTCTTTGACAATAGTAATAATTCTCGGCAACGTGTGGCGATTGACAGCGCACCGCACACGGTCGCCAACGGCAGTCTTATTTTGTCGGAACTAAGCGGTTTTAATTCATCCTTGAGTTGGCGGCACATTTCAAATTACCGGCTTGACGGCGAAGACGATTCGATTCGCGCCGCCGGACACGATGTCGTTGATTTCAGTGTTTCCAAACGACTGAGAAAATGGATTGATTTAAACTTTTCAATTGATAACGTCCTGAACAAAAAATATTTTGAAACACAGAACTATTTTGAATCGCGCCTCACACCGACCTCAGACATAATTTCACGCATACACGCCACGCCCGGCTACCCGACAACCTTCAATTTCGGCGTGACTTTCCGGTTAGGCGCAAAAGAATAAATTTTGTTGTCGAGAAAAAAAGAGTATAATTTCGGCTATGGACAGAGTTTTGTATCAGGCAGATTATTACGGTTGGCTTCAAGAAAACGCGCAGCTGATTCGTGAGAAGAGATTCTCCGAACTTGATGTAGATAACATCATCGAGGAATTGGAATCTATGGGGAAAAGCGAAAAGCGCGAACTATCGAACCGTTTGACCGTTTTGTTAATGCACCTGCTTAAATGGCAATACCAATCAGTCAAACGCTCGACGAGTTGGCGCAACACAATCGCCGTTCAACGCATTGATATTCGAGAACTTCTTGAAGACAGTCCGAGTCTCAGACGTGAAGTGGCAGATAAAATCGCCGTCGCTTATGAGAAAGCGGTGCTCGCCGCCGAAGTTGAAACAGGTATCGAAAAGCAAAATTTCCCCTCCGCCTGTCCGTTTTCGTTTGAGCAAATTTTGGATGAAGATTTCTTGCCGAGCGAACCGAAATAAAATATGAGCATTTCAACATACAAAGGCACAATCGAAAACGGGCAGATCAAACTTGAAGGCAATGTAAAACTTCATGAGAAAACGGAAGTCTATATAGTCGTTCCCGAAGCAAAACCAAAATTTGATTTAGCGAGAATAGCAGCGGAAATGCCGAAAGAAAATCAGCCTTGCGAAGAACTTTAATTTGAATGACACCAAAACAAACTAAAAACAGAATCTCCAAGAAAGCTGGGAGTTTTACCGAGTCGGTGATCCGCGAAATGACGCGCGAGGCTATGAAATACGGCGCGGTTAATCTTGGACAAGGCTTTCCCGATTTTGCCGCGCCGGAAGATATCAAGCAGAAGGCGATGGAAGCAATTGCCGCCGACCATAATCAATACGCGATAACCTGGGGCGTGAAAAGTTTTCGTGATGCGATTGCCCGAAAGACGAAATGGTTTTTAGATTTAGATGTTGATGCGGAAACCGAAATTACCGTGACGTGCGGTTCGACCGAGGGAATGATCGCGGGAATGATGGCAACGGTTGATGCAGGCGAAGAAGTTATTGTCTTTGAGCCGTTTTATGAGAACTATGCGCCCGACGCGATTCTTTCTGACGCAAAACCCGTTCACGTTCCGCTTTATAAAGACGAAAGCGGCTGGTATTTTGAACGAGACGACCTACGCGCTGCTTTTAATGAAAAAACAAAAGCGATTATTATCTGTAATCCAAATAATCCGACCGGAAAAGTTTTCACGCGCGAAGAACTCGAATTTATCGCCGGATTGTGCATAGAGTTCGACGCGCTCTGCTTCACAGATGAAATTTACGAACACATCATCTACGATGAAGGGCAAAAGGTAAAAGGTAAAAGGCAAAATGAGTTGGATGAAAACACACTGACAACCAACAACCGACAACCAACAACTTCCCACATCTGTATGGCACAGCTTGACGGAATGAGAGAGCGGACAATTGTTATTAATTCGCTGTCGAAAACCTTCTCGGTGACGGGTTGGCGGGTTGGTTACTGCATCGCTCCACCGGAAATTACCAACGCTATTCGTAAGGTTCACGATTTTTTAACCGT
>JALZOH010000066.1 GCA_030857305.1 Acidobacteriota bacterium | reverse complement strand
ATCAAACAAGCGGCGTAGCTTTCGGACAAATGGGCGATAAGCCGGTAACCGGTGATTACGACAGCGACGGTAAATCAGACGTTGCCGTTTTTAGAGACGGAACCTGGTACATTCTCCGTTCAAAGCTAGGTTTTACCGGCGTAGCTTTCGGAGAGGCGACCGATAAGCCGGTGCAAGCTGATTATGACGGCGACGGCAAAACCGATGTGGCGGTCTTCAGACCTTCAAACGGCGTGTGGTACCTACAACGTTCATTGGCGGGTTTTACCGGAATTGCTTTCGGTTTGGGAACTGATACACCGGCTCCGGCTGATTATGACGGCGACGGCAAAACTGATGTTGCTGTTTTCCGTGATGGAACGTGGTATTTACAAAGAACTCAAGCAGGGTTTGCCGGTGTGGGATTTGGCGTAAACACAGATATACCTGTTCCAAATTCTTTCGTGCCATAAAGATATACAATAAAAAGACTTTGCTTAGAATACCGCCAAAGTCTTTTTTCTTTCGGTTTTTTCAGAAAATTATTGCCTAAATTAAACTAATAATTTAGAATTATTTTGTTACCCTCGGCAACCGATATAATCTCAGGTAACAAAGGGAGAATCTATTATGGATGACAATGCAAATAAATGCGCCCACGCAATGTGCGACTGCACTGTGGGTAATAATCAGGCTTATTGCAGCGATCACTGTAAGGATGCAAAGGAAAAAGATATTATAGAAATCAGATGTGACTGCGGGCATCCGGGCTGCTCATAATGATTGAAAACGGTGTAAAGAAAAAGGCTTTGCTCAAATTGAGCAAAGCCTTTTTCTCTTTACACATCACAATATTTTTGAGTAGAAACCTTACAAATCGCTGAAAGCTCGTAAATAATAAAGGAGCAATTTGTGATTTACAGATTAAGGTATAAAAGTTACTGCTTTCAAATTACTAAACGTATTGAATCAACACACAGATTCGTATACTCAAAAATAAAAAGGATGAACAATCTGTCCATCCTTTTTAGGTAAATGTTGTAACTTTAACTATTGATTAGAATTTATTCTGTTCGGAGCTGAAGCCGTAATCATAAATTCTGTTCCCTGAGTAAGCTCAACGTCGTCGCGACCTTGAAGAATAACCGTACCGGCACCGGCACCGGCGCCGACTACCGCTCCGATCGCCGCGCCCTGTCCGCCACCGGCGATAGCGCCGATCAATGCTCCGAGAGCCGCACCGATACCGGCGCGTGTCACGGTTTTGGTAGTTTGATTATTATCTCTTACAGTTCCTTCATTATTAACCGTAACCTTTTCACCGGTTGTTAATTTCACTTCGTCAACAATTCCGGCAAAACGATAAGTCTTTCCGTTGCTCAAACGAATCGTGTCAAACTCAAGCGACAGATTTGCCCTGCCTGAAACTTGTCCCGAACGCTCGGCTTTGGTAACCCGACCTTCAATAATCGCACCGTTAAATTCCGAAGGCGATGTAACTTCCATTGAAAATCGGTCGCTATTTTGACTTGCCTTGGTTGAAATTGGTGTGCTTAAAACAGCTGACAAACGTGTATTGTTCTGAATAACAAAATCTTCGCTTGTTCGGTTGTTATTGTTTTGATTGTTTGAACCAGTAGTTTGATTATTAATCATTGACCACTGAGCGGAATTGTTAACCTTATCATAAACGCTAGCGACCGTTATCGTATCGTTTTTGTTTTCAAGGTAAACCCGCCGCACGACTTTTAACTGACCGTTGCTGAGCGGCACGAAGTTGACGTAAAAATCATTCGTTCTTTCACCTTCATAGCTCAGCGATACGCCGTCATAATACGTATTGGCGGTTACTTTAATAGCTCTGCCGTTAGGATTTGTTTCGGTTCGCGCAACGCCGTCTGCGTCAAAGGTAACTTGTGGAGAAGCGCTTGAAGCAATTGTTACTTGTTTATCTCTTTTTTCAATTGCCAACATTTCAGGCGAAGCAAGTCGTCTTTCCAAATTTCTGCTCGCTCTGTCGCGTTGATTTGCCATATAACCGACTGTGGCTCGACCGACTATATCAGCAACATTATCGCTTTGACTTGCGTTTAAGCGATAAGTTCCGCTAATCATCGAGTCAAATTTGCTCGCCGGTGAATACTGACGATTCCAATTCCAGCTGACATTATAATAATTTGTCAAAGCATCCAGATCTGTGCGAACAAGTTTCCATTCGTTTTCGGCTCGCGCCGTCAAACGATAGTCACGCATAAATCCGTCAATAAAATACGCGCGGTTCAAAACTTCTTCAACGTCTGCCGATGTTGAACGGCGAGCGTCAAAATTTTGTTTTAGACGGTCAGTTGCATTTTCAAAATCAGTAATATAACCAACGATTGAATCACGGCTTCTCGTGTTGTTCAAAACACTGCGGTCAAGCGCGACAGTAACTTCTCGTTTATACGTGTCCGTTCGTGTTTCGAGTCTGGATATAACACCTTGAACCTCCCTATCGGCTACCCGATACGGTGTGTTTCCACGAATGGGTGAATTATTATTGTTGACCGAATTGTTATTGTTTGTGGAAGTACCGCTGCTCGCTGTATTAACCGGTCTGGTAGTCCAGTTTAGTCCGGTTGAATAATAGCGCGCGAGGGTAGTTAAATCTGTCCGAAGATAACCCCAGGTTCTCTGGGCGTTTGCCGTTAAACGATTCTGCTGCATAAATTGGTTAATATATGCCGCTCGATTTAATACTTCTTCGACATCATCACCGGCAGAATTACGCGAATCAAATTTTTGTTTTAATTGATCCGTCGCGTTTTCAAAATCAGAAATGTAACCATAAACCAAGTCTTCACTATCGGTATTATTCAAATTACTGTTGTCAAGAGATGAGTTCATCTCATTTTTGTAAGCATCGGTTCTCGACTCAATCCGAGCGATTAAGCTCTGTACATTTCGGTCAGAAACACGGTATGCACGATTTTGAGCTGCGACGTTTGTTGCCGTTGCTGCAAAACCAAAAGTCATTAAACTAAAAATGGCTAAAATAAGTAATTGCCTTTTCATAATGTTGTAATCCTCCAAGAGATTATGTTGTGTTTTGGCAAGAAATAAAGGAGTTTAGAATGGTTTGTCTTGCCTGTCGTCAGTGGATGTTACAGCAAAAACCGTGCCATTGTACAAATAGAATATGGAAAAACAGGTTTCGGACAATCATTGGACAGATTGGAAGGTATTATTTTGTTATTAAAAATTAAAGTTAAGAGTGCGGTATTTAGAGCAAAACATACTATATCGTGAAGATTTTAAGTTGTTAGAAAAACTATCTTGGTTCTCTCGCTGCCGCTTCCTGCTTTATTCTATTCACTATTTTATTCACTCCGAAATCAATTCGTTTGCGTCCCGCCTCAGCTTTTTCGAGCAATTGTTCAGCTTGTGAATTATTTTCATCGAGTTTCAAAGCTTTCTTCAAAACGCTGACCGCTTCCTGATACTGAGCCAATTTTATTAAGATTGCACCGAGTTCGGTTTGATACTCGCTATCTTCGGGTTTGAGCTTGACAGCCTGGCGCAAAGCTTTTACTGCCTCTTTATCTTCATTTATTTTATTGTAAGAACGACCGATATTAAATTGCGCAATATCATCGTCCGGATTTTTCGCTAAAATCTTTTTATAAGCTTTGACCGCATTTTCAAAGGCTTTGTCCGACTCGGTTTTGACAGGCACATCTTTTCTGACTTTTTTCGGAGGCTTCGCCGGAGTCGGTTCCTCGACCGGGGTTTCTGTGCTGGTATTTTCTTTTTCCCAAAGAGAATACGTGATTCCTAATTTAAAATAAGCTTCGGCTAAATCCGGGTTTAATTTAACAGCCTGCTTGAATGCTTCGATTGCTTTTTCATTTTCGCTGGCGTCGAAAAGTTTATCGCCTTCCGCCATCGCTTGATTTGCATCTGTAAATATAGGCAGCGGCGTTTCCTTCGCTTTTACATTTAATGTTTCATTATTTTCAGCCATTGTAGGCGCCACATTCGCCTCAGAGTTTGCATTTGTTAAATCCAAACTATTTGCCGTCGGCGTATTCGCGCAGTTTAACAGCCCAAAAATAAACGTGGCGAAAAATAAAATTATAAAAACCTTCTTCATAAAAAATATAAAAGTTTGACTCTAAAAATGAGTAAACAAAAAGCCAAAAGAATAATTTAAAGAATTTTAGCCCGGAGGAAAAATAAACGGGCGACCGCCGAGCAGATGCACGTGCAGATGAAACACGGTTTGACCGCCGTCCCTGTTTGTATTGATCACCGTTCGGTAACCGTTTTCGGCAAGACCTTGCTGGCGAGCTATTTTGGCACAAGTCAAAAGCAGATGTCCGAGCATTGCGGTGTGATTCTCACCGGATTCATTTAGTGACCTTAAGTGCTCACGCGGAATTATTAAAACGTGTGTTGGAGATTGCGGTTGGATATCGTTAAAAGCTACGCAGACGTCGTCTTCATAAACTAATTCCGCAGCAATTTCGCCCTTGATTATTTTGCAAAAAATGCAATTGTCCTGACTCATAAGATAAATAAGTAATCGATCAGAACAGCAAGCAGAAAAGTTTATTCCACGGTTATAAAATCAAATTTAGCTGCTGAACGAAAGCCATCAGTTTTTATGGAAAAATATATTTTTAATTCAGTTATGATACTAACATACTCATTTTTTTTTGATAAGATTTAATCTAATCAGAAGCTAATTTTTTTTACATTCTTTCTTTCAAAAAGAGAAAAATTTCTGTATTCTAACGCACAATGTCACCAATCGCCATCACATTAATTTTGTTAATAGTAGCTGTCGTGCTGTTTGCAACGGAAAAAATTCCCGTTGATGTTGTCGGCATTCTGCTTGTTATCGGGCTGGTGTTGACGAACGTTTTGACCGTTCAGGAAGGTTTGTCGGGCTTTGGCGACAACGTAATTATAACTATCGCCGGTCTTTTCATACTGACCGGAGGGTTGATCAAAACAGGCTTAGTTGATTTAATCGGGCGCAGGTTATACAAAATCGCCGGTAGCAATGAATTTCTGCTAACCGCGTTAATAATGATAGTTGCGGCTATCTCTGCTTCCGTTCTGAAAAACACGACGACGACCGCGATGTTTTTGCCGGTGGTGATTGGTTTGGCAAGCCGCGCCAAAGTTTCGCCGTCAAAGCTTCTGATGCCGCTTGCTTTCGGCGCGATTCTCGGCGGAAGCTGCACACTGATCGGAACATCAACAAATTTAGCGGTCAGCGGAGCGATGCAGCGTTACGGAATGGAGCCTTACTCGATGTTTGAGCTAACGCCGGTCGGCATCATTATGGTTGCCGTCGGTTTGGTTTATATGCTCTTTGTCGGCAGAAAACTTCTTCCCAATCTTGGAGGCGAAGACTCTTTTACCGAACAATACCATATCCGCGAGTACATTTCGGAGGTTTTGGTCCTTCCGGGTTCACACTTAATCGGAAGAACATTGGGTGAAGCCAACTTAAATTTAGAACTTGACCTCAACGTTCTCGGAATTATTCGCGGTCAGGAACAAAGAATCGCGCCCACTTCAAACGAATTAATCGCTGAGGGCGACTTGCTGATCGTTGAAGGAACACTGACCAACATCTTAAATGTCAAAGCTGAAGTCGGACTTGAAATCAAAGCTGACTTTGAGCTTAACGACCGTGATTTGGAAAGCGGCGAGATTGAACTTTTTGAAATTATGGTAATGCGCGATTCTCGCCTGGTTGGAAACACTTTGAAGACGATAAATTTTCGCCGCAGCTATGATCTGACAGTGCTGGCAATCAACCGCCACGGCGAAACTTTTCTCGATAAAATTAGCAGCCTGCGCCTCAAGTTTGGCGACGTGTTGCTCGTTCAGGGCAATCGCCGCTTGATTGAGCCGTTTGTTGTCGTCGGAGAAATGCTTCTTCTGGAAGACGTTTCGACCAGCAGTATGCGCACGGAAAAACGCCGTTGGGCGATTGCCGCTTTCGGGCTTTTCCTGGCGCTTTCACTTTCCAAGCTGGTTATAGGGTTTGATGTTCCGTTGGCAATCGCGGTTCTGCTTGGTGTTTTACTTTTGCTTGCGACCAGAACCGTGCGTCACAACGAAGTTTATCAGCTGATCAATTTTCGTCTGCTTGTTCTGATTGCCTGTATGATGAGTTTCGGCATCGCGATGGAAAAAACCGGAGCGGATAAATACTTAGCCGGCTTGATTGTCGAATATTTTCAGCAATACGGCGCGACTGCCGTATTAGCAGGTTTTTTTGTTTTGACGGTGGCGTTGACCCAACCGATGTCCAATCAAGCGGCGGCATTAGTAGTTCTGCCGGTCGCCGTCAAAACCGCGATTGCGCTCGGACTTAATCCACGCACCTTCGTTGTCGCAATCACCTTTGCTGCCTCTTTTTCCTTTATCACACCGCTTGAACCGGCTTGCGTTTTAGTTTATACGCCCGGACGCTATCGCTTTATGGACTTTGTCAAAATAGGGACGATTTTGACGATTGTGGTCTTTATCGTTTCGATAATTCTCGTCCCACTATTCTGGAAACTTTAAATTACTAGAAATAATCTCAAAAATCACTTGGCGACCTTTGCGAAAGCCTTTGCGAACCTCTGCGTTACTAATTCTTTTGCTTCAGACATGTAACGCAAAGAGCGCACAGGCTTTCGCAAAGTCTCGCAAAGAAAGATTTTCTATTTGTAAATTAGCTTTTTGACATCTTTTGCTTTAACTCACTCGACACTCGTCGTTAAAGCAATTTTCACCGGAGCTTTTTTGTTTTTTACAATCTTGAACGGCACATTCCAGACAAGCGATTTTATCAATCAAATGCCCCCGAATCACCAGTTGACGGTTCCTTCTTTCGTCTCGTCAATCTGCGCGAGTTCGACGCCTTCGCCATAAAAGAAAAGTTTCATCTGGTCAAACAGAAACTGGTGTGAATCAGGATTTGAAACATCCAGTCCAAAATGATTGATGAGTTGCTTTTGCTTTTCGACCCACTCCTTCCAGCAATCCTTACAAGTCTCCGCCCCAATTCTCTGCCCGAGCTCAGTCGGAATCGGCGCGTAACCGAGCGGTTCGTTTTTTTGCCCGCAGCGGGCGCACTTAAATTTGTCGTTTGAAAATAAAGCCATTTTATTCTCCTTGAAAATATTCGTTGATTCGTGCGAAACAATTTCGAGAGCTAAAACAAAATAAAATTAACCGGACTGAAGAGGATAAACAGGAGTTGTCAAGAAATTTTTAGTTATCACTGCCTGTCCTTTTCATCCCCGTTAATTCCTTTCTGCGCCTGTCGAATCGCTTCCAAAACTTCGTCGTCTTTCGGACGAAATAAACTTAAAGATTGAACTTGATGATGACTGATTTTACCCGTTTTATCAACGACCACGACGGCGCGCGCAGAGCGTCCGGGAAGCCAGGAATTTGCGTCGTACATTTTTGAAACTTTGCCGCCAACATCTGACAAAAGTGTCAAAGGCAATTCGTGTTTTTCGGCAAATCCTTTGTGCGAATCGACCGAATCGGTAGAAATCCCGACCACTTCCGCGCCCGTCTTCGCGTAATCTTCCCAATTGTCTCTCACCGAACACATCTGTTTTGTGCAAACCGGCGTATTATCGCCCGGATAAAAAAGCAGCACAACCGTTTTACCGCGCTGTCCTGACAATTTCCAATCGTTTCCGCCGCCGTCTTGCAACGTAAAATCCGGAGCATTTTCACCTACTTTCATCCGTTCACCTCAACTTGTTTAGCCGGATTACAAACCGGATTCAAATTTTATTCTATTAAATTGTTGACTGCCATAATTTTCGTTGTGTTGCCGACGACAGTTAGAATCGAGATATTTATATCAAGTTAAGCCGAGTCTTTCACTGAACCGGAACCAAAAATTACCAAACAAATTCAGTTTTTTGAGTAATTTCCTTTACCTATTTAGTCCTTCTTTATACCAATCAGGCAGATTTGCCGCTCGCGAATAAATTTCCTGGCTATAAGTACAATAATTTCTGACTTCAAAATTTTCACCTTCAGTAAAAATTAGATATTGTTTTCCTTTTTCAAATTTATCGGGAAACGTTGAACACATTCCGTATTTTTCAAATTTGGTTAACACGGAGAAATAATTTCCTTTAACGCCTTTCCAAGATTTCTCAACTTTAAGAACCGTTCCGTTTTGTGCGCCTTGTACTATTGTCTTTGGTGGCAAATCGTTATCAGGTAATTTTCCAATGAAAATAGCTTTTGTTTCCTTGAAGGTCATACGCAACTCTCTACCCGGACATATACAACCGTAAATTGCCGAACTTCCGCAGAACAAAATAAAAACAGCAACCAAAATTTTTAATGTAAAACCCGATATCGTTTCGCTGATTTTCATTTATTCACCTCGACTTGCGCCGTTTGTGGTTCCGTATTTTTTGGCAGAAAATTGTCCGCGACAATGTAGCCTAAAGTTATCGCAAAGATTAGCAAAACACCGTAAACAGTTGGTGGCGCGGGAACGGGCAGATTAAAATAACGACACGCCGCGCCGATAACAAAGGCGATAAAAACTCCGATAAATAGCTTTAACATAATTTTACTGAAAATCCCGTATGTCTCTGAAAGGCTTTTCCGTATCCGTAAAATCTGGACGGTAATAACGCGAAGCAGATTCGTATTCCTGCATAAAACCTTGTTCCATTCCGAGTTTTTCTAAGACTTCGACTGCCTTGAACCATTCGCGTTCATTTATCGAGCGCGAAAGCAGAATGTATTTTTCATCGGTTGCCGCTTTGT
>JALZOH010000455.1 GCA_030857305.1 Acidobacteriota bacterium | reverse complement strand
CGCGTCAAACGCGATGGCGGACGATTTTCGCTGCACCGGTACGGTCGGCGCAATAAAAGTTGATAACGTAATTGTGCCTTTAGGCGCATCCTGCACTTTAAACGGAACGCGAGTTAATGGCAATGTTTTTGTTGAACGTTCGGCTTCGCTCGACGCTAACGGAGCGCGGGTCGGCGGCAGTATCCAAAGCGAAGGCTATAATTCGGTCGTCGTGCAAGGCGGAACCCGAGTTACGGGCAGCGTTCAGTTGAAACGAGGCGGCACGGCAACCGTTACCAATTCAACCATTAACGGTAGCGTCCAGTTTGAGGAAAATAGCGGCGCGTCAACCGCGAGTTTTTCAACCATCGGCGCCAGTTTGCAGGCTTACAAACACACCGGTAGGGGTGAGTTTCGCGGAAACTCGTTTGTCGGCGATAACATTCAGGCGTATAAAAATACTGGCGGAATAGATATCAGCAACAATCGCACGGATGGTAATTTGCAAGTCTATAAAAGTTCCAGTGGTTTATCCATTACGGGCAACACCATCGCTGAAAACTTTCAATGCAAAGACAACCAATCCCCTTTGGTTGAGAGCGGCAATGTAGTTGGCGGCGAAAGAGAATGTTCGAGTTTCTAACAGACGAAAAAGAAATTCGTTGCTAAAACTTCAACAAAGTGGACAGACCGAAAATCTGTTCGCTTTTTTTCTTGACTGAAAGATACCCTTCATCGCGGACAAGCTCAAAAACTCTCGAATTTTACAATCATTTACTCAACAAAAAATTTATGTATTTTTTTCCTCGAATCGTTTCTCTGTTCAACAGACGACAAAAACATATGCGACGTGAAAATAGGCGTGGCGGTAATAAAGCCGTCGAATGTCCACGCTCGAAGTGTGTTTTCTAAATAAATTTACAAGGAGAAACTTCGCGCGTTTTCCACCGTTGAATTATTCGGCACGAATCGTCAAAACCGCAATTTCCGGCGGAACGAGAAACCGGAAAGGCAAAATGCTTGTTCCGATGCCGGTTGTAACGAACATATCATAATTATTTTCCTTGATATGACCGGAAGTGTATCTTTGTCCGTAATTTGAAGGCACAAACAGTGATCCGATAATCGGAAGCCAAACTTGTCCGCCGTGCGTGTGTCCGTGAATGAATAGTTTTATATCATTCGGATTTGGCGCATTGCTGGAGATTAACCACAAAAAATCAGGACTGTGTTCGAGGACGATTATGTCGCCTGTTTGTTCGCGGCTTTCTAAAGCGCCTTTCACCTCCCTGCCCCAATCTTTAATTTTCATATGGTCTTTTAAGCCTAAAATGCGTAACTTTTTTCCTTCCTTTTCGACAAACGCAACTTCATTTTCTAAAACTTTATAACCGACGCGGCTAAATTCTGCCGCTACTTCCGCGTCGT
Source organism: Acidobacteriota bacterium (assembly GCA_030857305.1). Classification (GTDB taxonomy): domain Bacteria; phylum Acidobacteriota; class Blastocatellia; order Pyrinomonadales; family Pyrinomonadaceae. The sequence continues at coordinate 1,267 of JALZOH010000455.1, read as the reverse complement.
TATACCAACCGTCGTGGTTACCCAAAACGACGAAAACTCCATATTTTGCCTGAAATCCTTTTAAGTTGTCGGCAATCGTCGCTACCGGCATTTTAATTTTCGCATTGTCGAAACTTTGCTGTGAAACGTAATCGCCCAAAAGCACAACTAAGTCAGCGTTTTGTTCATTTGCCGTTTTAACGATTTGTCGTAGTTTTTCTTCGGTAACATTGTTTGAACCGCCGTGAATGTCAGAAATTGCTACAACTTTTAACCCGTTAAAGGAAGGATTCCAATTTTTTATTTTAAGTTCAGTTTCATTGACCACGAGACGACTTGGTTCGATAAAATAAGAATAGGCAAGACACAACAAACCGATAAAAAATAAAATCGAAAGAATTTTTACATTTCTTATCATTTAATTTTCAGCCGAGAGATTCAGCACAATAATCGGCGGCGAAACGCACAGCGGATTTTGCGAACTTTACGCTTTGCAGGAAATTTATTTCTTCGGAAAATATTTGCACCAACGTTCGTCAACCAATTTTACAATATCCTCGCGCGGCTCGACTTCCTTCGGATACCAAGGTTTCATTCGCGCATCAATCACAATCGGCGCACAGTAAACGATATGATTATTTTTGACAGAGATTTCTTTGGCGTAAATATCGGTTGAAGGATTAAACCGCGTCCACGTCGCCCACAGAAACTTGTCGGTTGAACGGGCAAATTCAGCCGAATCATGAAGAACGACAATTTGCCAATCGTCAAATTTTCCTGACTTAGCGACTTGTTCGGCGAGGTTTTCACTGCTTGAATAACTTTCTCCTTCCAAAACCAAACAACCGCCGCAAAAAACTTCTGCGCGATTCAAATAGCTCGGCAGTTCACCGTCAAATTCGCGTTTCAAATCTCTATTTGGTTCGCCAACCCCGACGAGCATCGCTTTGCTACCGTGATTGATTTTCCCTGAAGCATAATCCAATGTGTCGAACGAGGTTCGGTCGAAAATAAAAAAATCGCTTTCCCAATTCGCCCGCGCCAATATGTGTTCAAAAAGCGATTTGAAATTTCTCAAATCCTGCGGCTTATCGGTCAGCAGCAAAAATTTTGTCAGCGACAACTGACCTTCGCCCAAAATGCGAAAGCCCGCGCCGAGTGCTTCCCGCGCATATCTTTCTTTGACAACTGCCGCGGCGAGCGAATGAAAACCCGTTTCGCCGTAGCTCCACAAATCAAGGACTGCGGGCATCACCAGCGGAAATAAAGGCGACAACAACTCCTGCAG
>JALZOH010000454.1 GCA_030857305.1 Acidobacteriota bacterium | reverse complement strand
ACTCTGCCGGAGGAAAAATCCGCCGCTAAAGCGTTTCTCCAATCGGTCATCAGACCGGCAAAAGATGAAGTTTCAATCGTTTCATTTACGGGTGAAACCACGCTCGAACAAGGAATGACGAACAACTTGACGCGGCTCGCCCGCGCGGTTGACAAGGTTGAATTCGTTCCGCCTTCGGGTTATGTCGGCGGCGGAGTCGTCGCTGGCGGAACGCCGCCAATCTCCGGCGACAATCAAATGACGCAAGGTTCAACCGCAATTTGGGATGCGATTTGGGTTACTTCGGAAGAAGTCTTAAAAACTTCGCCCGATAAAACGCGCCGCGCGATAATTTTGCTGAGCGATGGCGTAAATACTTTCGGAAGCAAAAAATTTGACGATGCCGTGCAAGCCGCTTTAAGAAGCGAAGCGGTAATTTACGCCATTGGTGTCGGCGATGAATTTTACGGCGGCGTTGACGAAGGTGTGATGAAAAAAATATCGGAGCGCACCGGCGGACGCGCATTTTTTCCGCGTGATGAATCGGAACTTCGTAAAGCATTTACGCAGATTCAGATTGAACTGCGTTCACAGTATTTGATTGCTTATGAACCGTCAAATCAAAAGCGCGACGGCTCATTCCGCAAAATCGAAATCCAACTTACTAATCCTGAATTATCAAAGCAAAAAGTTAAACTCACGCATCGGCAAGGTTACTTTGCGAAAACCGATTCTGTTCAAAAACCGGTAAAATAGACCTCTTGCAAAAGTCGTCCCGACAGGAACGATTCGACAATAGCCCAGCGATTTATCGCTGGGGAAGCATCGCAACCCGTGACAAGTCCCGTAGGGACGGCAGACGTTTGTTTTTTCTTTCGTCCCTACGGGACTCGAACGGCTTACTTAACTGAAGGTTGTGCAAATTAAACCTGTTTATTTTTCAACAATTTAGCTTTTTTGGAAACTTTGCTAAATATTTGAGTTTATTCGTCAAAAACAAACTTTTCGGCGATTTTATTCGAACGAGATTTGGTTGACACAATTTTAGGTTTTTTCAAATTTCCTAAAGTTCAAGTAGCTAAACTGTTGAAAACACATGTAGTTTAATTTGCACAGGCTTCACTTAACTAACCCTGCGATGAATCGCTGGGCTATTACCACAAAGTCCGCTTTGCGGACTGAGTTACTTTTGCAAGAGGTCTAATAAATACTGGGAGCGCGATGCGCGAAAGGAGAAAGGCTGAAGGCGAAAGGCGCAAGTCAAAACTGTGCGCTTTTCTTTATCCTTTCTCCTTTAGCCTTTCTCCTTTCGAAGCGTTCCCAGTATTAAAATCTACTACAGCTTTGACAACCTCGATTCCCGCTGAAGTCAAAAAAATCTCGTCGGCTTTTTTTAATTCTATTAGTTCCGCTTTTCTTTCTTCGACCGTAAAATTTTCCAAAACAAACTCGCGCGTCGTGCCTTTCAAACAACCCGTTTCAAGACTCGGCGTAAAAATCCCCACGCCTTTCTTCCAAAATAAATTTGCCAGACAAGCCGAAACTATTTCACCTTTTTCATTAAGCCGAATTGCTTCATCAAAACCTTTTGTCTTCGCATCTTCCAAAGCCAATATATTTTCTAAGTAATTACAAGATTTCACACCGATGAGCGGCGAAGTCGAATTAACGCGAAAAGGCGAAATCGTCAGGCGCAGATTATTTTTGATTTTGCGAAAGTCTCCTGTTTGAATCAAAAGATTTGTCTTGCGTTCGGAGCTTGTCTGCCAAACAGAAGTTTGCGATTCGTCGAAAAAAGTTAGCCGTGCGCGTCCGCATGTGAAATTGTTTTTTATAATAATTTCAATTAACTGATTTTCAACCGTTTCTTCCGGAAATTCAGATAAATGTATTCCTATTTTTTGCGAGTTTTCGATTAATCTCTGCCAATGTTTTTGCCACAGAAAAGGCTTTGAATTATAAATCGCAACGGTTGTGAAAATGCCTCTGCCGTAAAGCGCGGCAGAAGAGATGGCGGATAAAAAAGCGGTTTCGGCGGGAATGATTTGATGATTAAAACCGACTAAGTTGTGCATTGCTAAAGAAGAAAAATCATTTTAGCTGACAGCGCGTTGAAGTTGCGGCTTTTGAGCTACCGGAAAGACGAGGCGAAATGTTGTGCCAAAGCCGACTTCGCTCGTCGCCGTAATCGTTCCCGCGTGTTCCTGCACAATGCCGTAAGAAACCGCCAAACCTAAACCGGTGCCGCTTCCAACGTCTTTCGTCGTGAAAAACGGGTCGTAGATTTTAATCAGATTTTCAGGCTCGATGCCGCTTCCCGTGTCCGTTACTTCGATGACGACCTCATCTTCGTTTTCAAAATCTGTTGTCAATGTGATTTCGCCGCCACCGAACATCGCGTCTCGCGCGTTGATGATTAAATTCGTGAAAACCTGCTGCAATTTTCCCGCATTGCCGAAAATTTTTGGCGGAAAGTCGGCGTAATTTTTGACAATTTCGACGTTTGATTTTCTCAGTTGCGGTTCGAGCAGTTGAAGCGTGTCGTCGAGCAGTTTGTTAAGGTCAATTTCGGTGAATTCAGCGGCGTTGCCCGTGCGCGAGAAATTAAGGAGATTGCCGACGATATTCGATGCGCGGTCGGTTTGTTTTTGGACTTTTTGCAGAAGCGCGTGTTTCGGGTCAGTTTCAGGAATCATTC
>JALZOH010000453.1 GCA_030857305.1 Acidobacteriota bacterium | reverse complement strand
TTTTACCGTGCAGATTACGGAAGTTTTCGGCTTCGAGCAATTCAAGCAGCATCTGTTTATTTTATCACACAAGCAGGTTTCATTAAGAAAATGGTCAATAATGTTATCAATCGGGCAGAGTTATGGTTTAAGATTATTTATACTGATCTGCCCCACTTTAATTTGATAAGTTGGTGAACGCTGTTCTAAATTGTTAAAAACAAATTATGTCTGTCTTAACCGAAAAAATTCAGGCTAAAGCGGTTCTCTTGAGCGGCGCGAGCGATGTTCCTGATGAGATTCTCGACCTTTGCGGTGATGCGCGATTTATTTTAATCGGCGAAGCATCGCACGGAACGCACGAATTTTACAAATGCCGCGCTGAAATCACGAAACGGCTGATCGAAGAAAAGGAATTTTCCGCCGTCGCCGTCGAAGCCGATTTCCCGGATGCCTACCGCGTCAATCGCTACGTGCGCGGTTTCGGTCAGGACACCTCTGCCGTTGAAGCACTTTCCGGCTTTGACCGCTTTCCGCTCTGGATGTGGCGCAACCAAGACGTTTCGGAATTTATCGAGTGGCTGCACGCTCGCAATGCGGACAAAACGTCCGCCGAGCAAGCCGGATTTTACGGGCTTGATTTATACAGCCTGCACGCTTCGATTGAAGCGGTTCTCGAATATCTCGAACGGGTTGACCCGGACGCCGCACGGCAAGCGCGCTCGCGTTATTCGTGTTTCGAGCATTTCGGCGAAGACGCGCAGAGTTACGGTTATGCGGCAAATCACGATGAGCGATTTTCCTGTGAAGATCAAGTGATAAAACAACTCGTTGAATTGCAAAAACGCGCCGCCGAATACGCCGGGCGCGACGAATTGATCGCCCGCGACGAATATTTTTTCGCTGAACAAAACGCGCGGCTCGTAATCAACGCCGAAGAATATTATCGTTCGATGTATCGAGGGCGCGTGTCATCCTGGAATTTGCGCGACCGGCATATGGCGGAAACTTTGCACGCACTCGCGGCGCACCTCGAAACTGAAAACAAACCGGCAAAAATCGTTGTCTGGGCGCACAACTCACACCTCGGCGACGCGCGCGCGACCGAAATGGGCGAGCGCGGTGAATGGAATGTCGGGCAACTGGCGCGTGAAAGATACAAAAACGATGCGTGTCTGATTGGTTTTATGACTCACGCGGGAACAGTAGCAGCGGCGGCAAATTGGGATGAACCGGCGCAATTAAAACGAGTTCAACCTTCGCATAAAGACAGTTACGAGCGGATTTTGCACGAAACCGGTTTGCCGCAATTTTTCTTGAATTTACACGATGAAGAAATGAAAGAGCTTCTGCGAAAGCCGCAATTAGAACGCGCCATCGGCGTCATTTATCGTCCCGAAACCGAGCGCGTCAGCCATTATTTTACTGCTGTTTTGTCAGAGCAATTCGACGGCGTGGTACACTTTGATGAAACGCGCGCCGTTGAACCTTTAGACAAAAACTCTAGTGGAACGCACAAAGACGCGCCGGAAACTTTTCCCGAAGGATTATAAGGAGAGATAATGGCAAACAAAGAAACTTTAGAAAAGAATAATCAAATTGCAGAAGACTTGTTATCGTTTGTGGCAAGGGGCGTTTATCACACGAAAATCATCTTCGTCGGCGCTTATTTTGTGGACACGCCGGAAAACGCAGACGGTTCGTGGGTGCTCGTTGATACCGGGCTTCCGCTGTCGGATGGAAAAATTCGGCGGGCGGCAAAATCTAAATATGGCGATAAAAACCCCTCGGCAATCATTTTAACGCACGGGCATTTTGACCATGCAGGCGCGGCGCTCGCGCTTGCCGAAGAATGGAACGTGCCGATTTACGCGCACCATTTGGAAATGCCGTACTTGAACGGGAAATCTGATTACCCGCCGCAAGACCCAACTGTTGGCGGGGCAATTGCTTTTATGTCACGATTTTTTCCGCACGGCGGCTATGATTTCGGAAATCGGGTACGAGCGTTGCCGGAAAATGGCGAGTTAGCGGAAATGCCCGGATGGAAATTTTTTCATACGCCCGGACACACTGCCGGACACGTTTCTCTGTGGCGCGAAAGTGATCGGGTGCTTCTGGCGGGCGATGCGTTGACGACAATGAATCTCGATTCCTGGATTTCTCAAGTAACGGAAAAGCAGGAATTTTGCGGTCCGCCCGCGCCTTTTACAACTGATTGGCAAGCAGCGCGCCGTTCAATTGAATTTCTCGCCGATTTGGAGCCTGACATTGTCGGCGCAGGTCACGGCATACCGATAAAGGACGCGAACACGGCACAGCAGTTGAAAGAATTAGCCCAAAATTTCGAGCCGCCACGCAAAGGACGTTATGTAAACACTCCGGCGGTTACCGATGAAACCGGTGTTGTCGCATTGCCGCCGCCCACAGCGGACACTTTGAAAGTCGCTGTCGGAACGATCACCGCTCTAATTGTCGGCGGAATTGCCGTTACTGCTTTAGCACGACGAAATAAACAGCGAGATGATAATTTATAACAAAAACATTGGAAAATTTTGGATTTTAATTTAAGTTATTTTCATCGTTCTCAAAACTGCTACTGTTAGAACTTTTATTGACACAAATAAAGAGGAAAGTCTCGAAAGACTTTCCTCTTTTAACAAAACTAAAATTCAGTTTATTTTCCTAAACGATAGGTCGTAAATTGCGAG
>JALZOH010000452.1 GCA_030857305.1 Acidobacteriota bacterium | reverse complement strand
TCCCTTGACTCGCCCAAACCTGCCAGCGTCCGTCGCGTTTGACGAACGTATCGGTAAAACGAAGTCGAAAATCCATAGGCTGACCTTTTTCATCGCGCCCTTTGACGTGATTAACGCCCGTTACAACTGCCGTATTGCCGTCAACGCGAATATTTATTTCCGAAAGCTCAGCAGATTCATATGCGGTTTTGTCGGTTTTTATATCCGCAATGTCTTCCGCTTTGTTATACAACTTAGCGTTGTTGCTGCTGACATTGCTGTAATCGGCGGCGTAGTTTCGCTCGAACCAACCCATATCGTGTTTCAAATAGGCGTTGTTCCAGTCCATTTCCATATAGGCGAGCATCGCGGATTCGTCCAAACCGTTTCCGGCGTTGCCGACGACCTGCCATTTGCCGTTGCGTTTTTCGAGAGAATGAACGCTGCGCGTCCAGAAAGTTTCCTCTTTGCCGCCCGCGCCGTTTTTCGTCGTCACGACGTTGCGATGCGTGATGACCGCTGAATTCGGCGTGCAGGTGATCATATAATTGTCGTGCGAAAGCTTGTCCGCCATATTAGGATTTGCCCGATCGCGTTCAAACGTTTTCATCGTGTCGTCGATGGTCTGCGTTTTATTCTGCATTGCGGGCAATCCAACATAATCGTCGGCATAAATTGCCAACAAAGCGCTGCGGTCGCCCTTTTCGCCAGCCGTTCCCCACGCGCGGTCAAACGCTTCGAGAGCCTTTTTGTCCGACTCACTGCATTCGCCGAAAGCGTATCCGGCAAAGGTAAAAGTCACCATTAACATTAAAAATATGCGTTTCATAATTGTTGTCTCCTTTTTTTTCTCTGAGTGCATAAAGGGCTTTGTCTGGGCGATTCACCGCATTCGGTTTAAGCGATTTGCCCGGCTGTTTGAATGTTGAAAAATTAGGGAAGTTATTTGATTGTGCGGTTTTGCCCGATATTATTTGGCTGCCGCGTCAATCAAGACTTTATTCTTCTTCTCGAAATGTTTCCTGTAAATTAGTTCTTCTACCTGTCTCAACGACATTCGGAGCAAAAAAGGGTCATCGCTCCTATTATTTTTCTAATCTTTTTTACTGCTGAATAATCGGTAGAATATCGAGCAGGTTTTCCTTCAAGATGTAATCAACCGCGCCCGCTTCACGTGCCGATTCTCGAAAATGCGTATCATTGTAATTAGTCACGATAATGATTTTCGCCTCCTTAAAAATTGCGGTGATTTTTCTAGTCGCCTCAATTCCGTTCGTTTCTTTCAAATGGATGTCCATCAAAACCCAATCGGGATGATTTTTCGAATAAAGAGCGAGAGCCTCGTCGGCGTCTTCGCATTCATCAATCCAGTCGGCAACACCGGCGACGATTGATTTAATCATTCGCCGCATTTTCAGATTGTCTTCCACAATGAGCAGATTCATAAAAATCCCGGTTACTAAGGGTTTAGTGTTGTGACTTGGACCTGACCGGCTTAACCGTTTATCGCTCAGTGACTAGTTTTGCAACAAAATTACGACCTTTGAAAACACTTCTCTTGATGTGTTTCATTCCGTCATTTCGATTGGATAGTTAGTGGTGAACTGAACGGTAGAGAAAGGGTAATGTGAATTGTCGGGTTTGTGAATAGAGTCAAACACACAATTGAGGTATGTGACATCACACAATTTTCTATGTGTTTTCACACAAAAACAGAACTAATATTTATCCGGAAAGCTCTGATTTGTGCGTCAGCCCAAAACGCAAGAGCGCGTTAGTGCCGTGAAGGTCTAATTTTTGGCAGATATTTGTGCGGTGATTATCAACAGTGCGCGGGTGGATGAAGAGAATTTCGCCGATTTCCTTGCTTGTTTTTTCTTCGGCAATCAATTGCAGGACGCGGCGCTCGGTTTTGGTTAATATATTTAGGCCGCCGGTTTGCTCCTTAAAGTCAGCGGTTTTGCGGCTTCGCTTAAGAAGAAATTCCGACAGTGACGCGGTGATGTAAGGTTTTCCCTCCGCGACCGTTTTGATGCAGTCGGTAATATCGCTGACGGCGTTGTCTTTGAGCACATAACCTTTAACGTGTAAGTCCATCGCCGCGTTGAACATCGTTTCGTAATTATGCATCGTCAGAAAAACGAGGGCGGTTTCCAGATTTTTGTCCTGAATTTTTCGAGCCAGTACCAACCCGCTCATTTGCGGCATATCAATATCGGCAACGACGACGGCAGGTTTCAGATTTTCAATCAACTCCAGTGCTCTGACGCCGTTTTCGGCTTCCCCAACGACGTTTAATTTCGCGTCCGCTTCGATGACCTGCCGCAGCCCGCGCCGAAAAATCGGATGGTCGTCAACTATCAGAACTTTTATTTCATTTGTCATACAAAAGTTAATTTAACGGTTGTTCCTTCATTCGGTGCAGAGTTTATTACAATTTTTCCGCCTAAAATTCGGGCCCGTTCGTTGATTCCAGCCAAACCGAAACCGCTCTGGCTGGCGCGTTTCGAAGCCATCGAATTAGTATCGAAACCTTTGCCATTGTCCCAAACTAAAAGCGTCAAGCCTTCCTTTTCGCTCCGGCGTATTTCGGCGCCCGCTTCCGAGGCTCCGGAATGTTTGACAATATTGTTCAGGCATTCCTGCACAATGCGATAAAAATTTATCTCCGTCTCTCGCGGAAAGAAACCGTCAATTGAATCAATTTCCCAAACGAA
>JALZOH010000451.1:2210-2696 GCA_030857305.1 Acidobacteriota bacterium | reverse complement strand
CTCCGGCGGCTCGTAACGAGTGTGTTCGGCAACCCAGCGTGACGAAATTAAACCGAAAATCTTTTGTTCGATAATTGCCTGCGAGCCGATTTGTTTGATGTCGGCTTTCTGAATTACTTTCGCGTTTTCCCAGGGCGGAATCAGACGCTCGAAGGCATCGGGCAATTCATGAAACGCGAAAACCTTTTCAGGTGCGGCTTTGATAAATGTTTCTTTGATGAATTTCATATGAAAAACCTCAAGCAGCTTTCCCGTAAAGGTGCAAAGAAAAGCCGGAAATATTTTAAATCATTGTGAAAAATAAAAATACTTTATTTTTTACCTTATTCTTCCTTTGCCTCTTTGCGTCTTGGCGGGAAATCCTCGTCTAAAAGTTTATTTAGCAAATCCCAAGCTTTCTTGATGTGTCTTTCTTCAACCCTGAGGCTGCCGATTGAAAGCCGGAGCGTAAACTTCCCGTTTAGTTTTGTATGCGAAATATAGGCT
>JALZOH010000451.1:0-2200 GCA_030857305.1 Acidobacteriota bacterium | reverse complement strand
TACCTGAAGCGTTGATTTTGTTCATCAAGTTTTCGTTTAGCGCATCCAAATCTTTAATATTTTTGGGACACGCGCGAAAACATACGAGCGCAAACGGCACGGGCGCGAGCAGTTCCCACCTCTCTGATTTTTCAATCCACGACGCGAGAAGTTTTGCCAAACGGCAATGCTCGCGGATTCTTTCAATCAAGCCTGTCTGACCGAAATAGCGCATCACGAACCAGAGCTTCAAAGCGCGAAAACGACGACCGAGCTGAATACCGTAATCCATTCCGTTTTTTACCGCCCCTTCATTGGTTTTGAGATATTCCGGCACAAGGGAAAACGCTTTTTTGAGCATTTCCAAATCCTTGCAATACAAAACCGACAAATCAAACGGCGTGAACAACCATTTGTGCGGATTCGTCACGATGGAATCGGCTCGCTCACAGCCTCTCAGACAGTTTTGCAATTCGGGAACAATCGCCGCACTTCCCGCATACGCCGCGTCAACGTGCAGCCAGAGATTTTCCCGGTCGCAAATTTCTGCAATCGCTTCGACCGGGTCAATGCTCGTCGTCGAAGTCGTCCCGATTGTTGCGACGACGCAGAACGGAAGATAACCGTTTTGCTTGTCTTCGGCAATGGCTTCAGCTAATTTTTCGGGAATCAAGCGAAATTCTTTGTCCGTCTCGATTTTTCGCAGTGATTTTTGCCCGAGACCGAGCGTGATCACCGATTTATCAATCGAAGAATGAACTTGTTCCGAACAGTAAACCCGAAGCAGAGGCAAGTCGCTGTGCCCGCTCATCCCGTTTTCGCGGATTTGCAAATCCAATTTTTCACGCGCCGCCGCAATCGCGTGCATCGTCGAAACCGAAGCCGTATCGTAAATAATTCCCTCGAAATGTTCCGGCAGGTTCATCATTTGCCGCAGCCAGGAAAGCACGACGTCTTCGAGTTCGGTTGAGGCGGGCGACGTGCGCCAAAGCATCGCTTTCTGGTCGAACGCCGCCGCAAGAAGCTCGCCGAAAATTCCAGCCGCGCTCGTCGAAGTCGAAAAAAGTCCGTGAAAATTCGGATGATTCCAATTGGTAACGGCGGGCAAAATCAATTTATCGACATCGGCTAATATATCCGCAAAATCTTCGCCGTTTTTAGGCGCGGACTTCGGCAGATTATCTTTTAACCAGTTCGGCTCGACCTTTGAAAGCACCGGAAGCTGTTCGATGTTTTGAAAATAATCGGCTATCCAATCAATAATCTCGTGTCCGGCGCGGCGAAAATCTCCCGCGCTCATATCGCCGGTGTCAGGCGCAAATGTTTGTTCTGAAATTTTATTTTCTTTTTTTTGCATAGAAATTCTCGAATATTAATCGCTAATTGCTTTAGACTTTTTCTCTTCATCCTTTATCATTCATCTTTCATACTTTTCCAATATTGCCCCTTCGTGCAATAATTTTCAAAATCAGATACAATGCTTTGAATTTCAAACTTTACCCGAATAAGCGACGTGATAGGCGAGTGATTGGAGACAGTTTAACTTTTTATTCAACGCTATAATTTTATCTGTGAGGCAAAATATGAAAAATATCTTTCTGGCTTTCAGCATTATTTTTTCGATAGTTTTTTCGTCCGCGTGCGTGGACAAAGGCGCGAACAGCACAACGACGACCGGCGGCGAGGGCAGCGGCGATATTAAAGTCGGCGTTTACGGCGACACGAGCGGCGCGACTTCGAGTTTTGGTCAGTCAACCAAAAACGGCATCCAGCTTGCTTTTGAGGAAATCAATGCGGCTGGCGGCGTTAATGGAAGGAAACTTATAATGATATTTGAAGACGACCAGGGCAGACCCGAACAAGCCAAAACGGTTGTTTCCAAACTTATCAATCAAGATAAGGTGCAAGCCTTACTCGGTGAAGTCGCTTCGACCAATAGTTTAGCCGCCGCGCCCGTCGCGCAGGACGCAAAAATTCCGATGATTACGCCGTCCTCGACCAATCCGAAAGTGACGGAAGTCGGTGATTATATTTCCCGCGTTTGTTTTATTGATCCGTTTCAAGGCTCGGTGATGGCGAGATTTTCGGCAAACACTTTAAAAGCTAAAACAGCCGCTATTATCGGCGACGTCAACTCCGATTACAGCAAAGGCTTGACTGCCGTCTTTGAACAGGAATTTACTAAACTCGGCGGACAAGTCGTCGCTAAAGAGGCTTATAC
>JALZOH010000450.1 GCA_030857305.1 Acidobacteriota bacterium | reverse complement strand
GAATTATTATGCCGCCGTTCGGCTGGCTGACGAGCGGAATCGATTTCAAAGACAAGTTTTACGATTTGAGCGGAAAATACAACGGCGTCAGCGACCCAAAAGTGATTGAAGAAGCCATCAAAGGCGGCGCGCCGCTCGTTCGTTACGGGCAGTTTATCAACGATGTCATCGTATTTCTGATTATCGGCTTTATAATTTTCCTGATTGCACGCTCAGCAACCAAGTATTTCAAATTTCTGGAAGCCGAAGCTAAACCGACGCCGACGGAAATTCTTCTAGCAGAAATCCGCGATGTTTTGAAAAATAAGTAAAAGGTAAATTCCCGCAAACACGCAAAAAACGCAAATTTATAAAAGTAATTTGAACGATTACTTTACCGGCTTTTTTTTACAAAGTTCATCGCCACTCCGTTAATGCAATAGCGCAGTCCGGTCGGTTTCGGACCGTCGTCAAAGACGTGTCCGAGATGCGCGTCGCAGCGATTGCATAATACTTCTGTGCGCGTTTCCGGCAGGCTGTTATCAATTTTTTCGCCGACGTTGGTTTTGGCTATCGGCGCGTAAAAACTAGGCCAGCCCGTATCGGAATTATATTTCGTCTTCGAGCTGAAAAGCGGCAAATTGCAGCACACGCAGTTGTAAACGCCTTGCCTGTAAATTTTATTAAGCGGGCTTGTGTAAGGATTTTCCGTTCCGCCCTTTCGCGCAACCCGATATTGTTCGGGCGTCAGGATGCGTTTCCATTCAGCGTCGGTCTTAACCACTTTCTTAAATGGAAGTTTATCGCTGCTCTCATCGAATAAATTCTCCGCGACACCTGTCGACCCAAGTGAAAAGCCCGAAAGAGCGGTTAAAGCACCCAACAACATTCCTGATTTTAAAAACGCTCGTCTATCCATCTTTATTTCTCCCTTCTGTTACACTCTACAATAGAATTCGCTCTTTACAAGGTTTCGGTTTCAATTTTAAGCAAATGCCCGAATCGCAATTTTTACAAATCAGACGCAAATTCATTCAATCGTTTCGTCGGTTAAGTTTTCCCAAAAATAAACGATTAAATTCCAAAGAAAATAGGTAGTACCGAATAGAATAAGGTGAACAATATTTGCATTTCTTTATTTGCAATTTACAACCTTTTCGGGCGTCACACAAAAATCAATCTGTACGTCAAACTCCTGCAAATCCGCAATTTCCGCAACCGGCTCAAAATAACTTAAACCTATTTTCAAACAATCAACACGGCAGTTTTTTAAAAATTTATCGTAAAAACCTTTGCCGTAACCGACCCGAAAACCTCGCGCGTCAAAACACAAAAGCGGAATTAAAACTACATCAATCTTTTCAGTTTCAATTGACTCATTGTTGGTCGGCTCAAAAATTTCCCAAGCGTTTTTGACAATCTCGGTTTCAGGCGCAAATATCAGATTTTCAATTTTGTCAGTTTGTAAATTGACACGCGGAACGAGCGTTTCAATTTGGGGAAAATCACGCCAGATTTTTTGAAAAATAAAATTCGTGTCAATTTCGTTAAATTTTTCAATCGGCAAAAAACAATGCAGAAAATTGATTTTATTTAAATCAAGATTTACAAAAAATCCGTCGGTAATTTGTTCACTTTTTTGCTTTCTTTCAAACAATGAAAGACTTTTCTGCTTTGCGAGATAGATTTTGCGGAGTTCGGCTTTCGTCATTTCGAGCCATTTTCACGGCTTTCCTTGACAATGATTTCGCCGTCCGGCATTTCATAAATGATTTTGCCGTTGCGCGAGTTGATGTTCGGCAAACCGAGGCGATGATTTTCTTCCTGCGCTTGCCGGACAGCGCGGTTGCCAATGCGGATAAATTCAGCCATTCGCTTGTATGTTTCAGAACTGATTTTGCTTTTACCGTTTTTCATATTTGCAAAATTTGTATCTCATCATTGTCGTTCAGAACAACTTCGTAAAACTGCCCTCCGACTTAATTACGGCGCATTATCATATTCGATGATGTAACCTTTACCAACAGGTGTCATGGTGAATGTGTCAGCATCAGATTCAAAAACGCCGAAATACAACCGTTTCCTTTTCTCATCAGACAAATTTATAAAACACGCGGTCGGCACTTCTACGTCTTCAATAAATGCTTTTCTGAAGCCGCCTTTTTTAATTCCATTAAAAATAATAACTGCCAATTGATGGTTATATTTATGTGTTTCGGCAAAACCTTCCCCTTGGTCTTTTATTTCGCCCTTTTTCGCTAGGATAAGCGCAAAATCTAAAACGCCATTATGATTGAAATCTGCGACATTATAATAAGGTTTTAGATTCTTGAAATACTTTCGCATCTCTTTTAAGTAATCTGCATCAAGCACCTTTTCAGATAAAAACCCGTAATCTTTGTTTTTAGATAAAAATTCTTCAAGAGCGACTGCGTGTGCAGGTTTAAGGTCGGCAACAGTCTTCTGTCCTAAAACCGATAAACCGAAAATCAAAATAAAGATTATTGAAAGACATTTCATTTTTCCACCTCTTTTTAACACGAATAAAAAACTGTCTTCATATTTGCAGTCAATTTTTCTCAATCCACCCGCCGCCGACCACTTCTTCGCCGTTGTAGAAAACGGTTGCTTGTCCGGGCGTGATGGCGGCTTGCGGTTCGTCGAAAACGATGCGGGCACGATTGTCGGGCAAAGCGGAAATCGTCGCGAGCGCGGGTTC
>JALZOH010000449.1 GCA_030857305.1 Acidobacteriota bacterium | reverse complement strand
TAATGAATTGTTCGCTGGTTGCTTTGTCATCCGGGAAATCGTAAGACGGAAACCAGTGCCGGCTTTCCTCCGGCTCGCCCTGTGTCCATATCTGTGAAGCGCGTAAGATACTGCCGTTTTCTCTCTGTTCGTCAACAAAATAAATACCTTTTTTGGGTTGAGCTGAGTATTTAAACCTGACGGATATTGTGTCGGAACTAGAATACGGTTTATCGAGGGTGATAAAAATCTTGTTGTTTGCGGTTTTATAAATTAGCTGTGTGTTAGAAATTTCAAGTTTGACCGATTCAAATTTGAAATTTACCGCGTCAAACTCGAAAGATTTAAAGTCATTTTTTAGAGGTTTGAGCAAAACGGTCGTGTCGCCGAAGACGGTTTTGTTTGTTCGGTCGAAGTTTGTCCGAATAATATAGTTTTGAACATCAAAACTTCTGATTCGATTAAAATTATTTTGAGAAGTTTGAGCTGCTATCGAGAAAACGAACGCCAAGGTCAAAAAGATTGTTTTGAGAAAGCGAAAATAATTTTTTTGGTGCATACGATTTAATTAAAAATTTATTAGCAATTATTATTGCAAAGAATCTCGGATTTTGGAATTAAGTTTTTTGTACTTGAAATAACACTTAATCAGAAAAATAAAAAAAGAGTAACTCTTAAACATAAGAGTTACTCTTTTTTTATCTAAGTTGTAAAAAGTGAGGTTTGAGTTGCGTGTGAGGTGTAAAAGCTTTTGGAGAAAGCCGGACGGTCTATTGCAACTCAAAACTCTTTTCAATCTGTGACTTACGAAAGATTTTATTTTGTTTAGTCTCGTAATTCACCATTAAGAATTTGTCATTAAATTTATCCAGCGCGGCGCATCGGTGACTGTACCGAAACGTCATTTTGCTTTTGTGAATCCTGTAGATGCTGGATAAAACTGGACGCTGCACGTTTTGAAAGTTCATCTGTTTTGCACTGCATCACGTTTTGGCATTCTTCGTCCGCGTCAAACCCGATTTCGCGCGAAATCGCTCTAATCATTCCGAGCTGCTTAGCAGTCACTAAATCCGAGAGGCTTTTCGCTATCGGGTTGGCAGGGAATCCGTCATTGTTTGGCGGAATTGCGCCTTCACGCTCAATCGTGTCTGATTCTTTTTTGTAAAGGTCGCGGGCAATACCAAATTTTACGGCAGCACGTTTGAGCGCGTCGTGCTCGGCTTTTTTAATTCCCATTTCCGAATCAGCCGTGCCCGTTCCGATTCCTTCACGAGTCACTCCATCAATTGTAATAGCAACCGTCACGGTAAAAATATCACCGATTTGTCGGATATCTTTGACAGTGTGCATCCAGTTCGGAGCATTTTCGTCTAAAATATCAGCAACCGTATGCCATTCGACGTAATCAACCAGATGAACATTGCCGTTGCGGTCGCGCCAGCCTTCGCGGGTTTTAACCAATTCGGGGTCAACATTTTTGCGAAGCTCGCGCAAAGTGCTTGTAAAATTTAAAACATTATTTGCCGTTTCTGTCTCAATTGCGTCTTCGGCAACCGCAAACGGCATTTCCTTTGAGTTTTCTTGTCTCATTCTTTTGTCTCCTTCTATGTTCGCAAGAGGACTCGGCTCAACAATTTTTTTCGTTTCGGTTTGTCCTTTGACCGAAACATATTCTTGAACCTCATCGGACTTCTGTTCGCCGCGCGCGGACACTTCGATTTTGGATTTTGGATTTTGGATTTTGGATTCGCCTCCATTTTCCACATCTTCTTTTCCGGAATCGAAAACGCGCGACTCAGATGCGTTTTTGTCTTTTGTCGTCACCGGTGCAGGTTTGACCTCAATTTGAGTTTCAACCTTTACGGGTTGCTTTGTCGCTGATTCGGTATTTTTGGCGACCAGAGCGTATTTCACCGCTAAAATATGTTCGCAGCGGAAACCCGAATCAATAACAGCCGCTTCTTCAAACTCCAAACAATTACAACGGATTTTCCCCGCTTCATCGCGCCATACATCATACGAATTCTGTTTACCGCGCAGAGAAGGTGTCGAAACGCGAAATTTATCATTCTCACGGTTGACCAAACCCATCGCCGCAATTGATTTCGCTCTTTTTTCTTTTTTATCCGTTAAATTTTTTTCTACCGTTACTGCTGTCATTTTATCTCCTTTAAGTTCATGCAATTTATTGTGTTCAAATAGGTTGCATAATAGATAAAACCTATTCGTTTCATCTGTGAAACAGTGTATCACAATAATATATCTGTTGCAAGTGTGAAACGTAGTGTTGCATCTAAAATTTTTCTGTGTTATCTTCAATTTTGTAATGAGCGGTTTGAGAGCAATCATTACGATTGCCTTTTGAAAACCCATATAGACGAAATTGGTTTTTGGAGAATAAAATTATGGCTTACAAAAATGAAAGTCTAATCAACACAAGAGAACTCGGACGCGCGATTAAACGCCGCCGCGAAGAGTTAGGAATGAGTTTGCGTGATGTCGCAGATGCAACCGATGTTTCGGCTTCAACATTATCGCGCATCGAGAATGGAACGGGCAAACCTGATGCCGACAATATTGCGCGGCTCACCGGCTGGCTCGATATGCCGATTGACCGCGTGATGAATAAACATCAGAGCAGCAATGAGGTGGTTGATGCAATTGTGTATTATCCGCACGAAGCGACGCCTGAAATTGTCGAGGCTCATCTTCGCGCCGATAAAAATCTGAC
>JALZOH010000448.1:530-2714 GCA_030857305.1 Acidobacteriota bacterium | reverse complement strand
TTCCGCGCATTCGCCGATGGGCGAGATGGGACAAAAATATCTGGCTTCCGGGAAAAATATTGCAATGCGGCTGTGGGAAAATCAAGAGCCGGAAGATGCGAAAGAACCGGCGAAGCGTGATTATGAGACGGTCGGTTATGTAATCCGGGGACGCGCTGAACTGCATCTTGAAGGTCAGATGGTTCTGCTCGAAAAAGGCGATTCGTGGATTGTACCGAAAGATGCCGCGCATACCTACAAAATTCTCGAAACATTTACGGCTGTCGAAGCAACTTACCCGCCCGCACACGTTCACGGTCGCGATGAAGAATAATTCAGTTTTATTAGATTTTGTTGTAAACCCCGCCCGAAGCGATTTGGTGGGGTTTTTAATTTTGCCAAACTGTGTCGTATGCTTTAACCAAGAAGCGAATAGCAATTTAATTCGGTTTTGAGGGAGATTCGGGCAATGAAAACAAAAATAAAATCGGCGGCAATTATCTTTTCAATTATGTTATTTGTTATCACTGTTTTTACAGATACAAATATCGCGCAGCGAAATAAACAAAATGAAACGCAAAAATCACAAACAATCGAGACTTTTGCCGAAGATTTTCATTCTTACTCAAAACCGCAGACAATAAGGGTAAGACACGTCGAACTTGATTGGAATGTTCTATTTGACAAAAAGATTTTGCAGGGAACGGCAACGCTGACAATTGAGCGCGCACTGAAAACAAAAGATGCGACGCTTGTTCTTGACACGCGCGATTTGAAAATTGAAAAAGTTGAAGCATCGAGTGGCGACGCAAAGTATGCTGCAACTGAATTTCAGCTTGGCGCGGCGGATAAAATTCTCGGCGCGCCGCTCACGATAAATCTTCCGGCTAATGCCGCTCGCGTCCGCATACATTACGCGACCAGTCCGAATGCTTCAGGTTTGCAATGGCTTGAACCGTTGCAGACGGCGGGCAAGAAAACGCCGTTTATGTTTTCGCAGGCACAAGCGATTCACGCCAGAAGCTTTATTCCTCTGCAGGATTCGCCGCAAGTGCGCGTAACTTATGCGGCACGAGTCCGCACACCGAAAAATCTGCTTGCCGTGATGAGCGCGGAGGGCAATGTGCAAACTTCAGCGCGGAACGGTGATTACAGCTTTAAAATGTCGCGCCCGATTCCGCCGTATTTGATTGCGATTGCCGTCGGCGATTTAGAGTTCCGCAGTTTGGGAAAACGAACGGGCGTTTACAGTGAACCTTCGATGATTGAAAAATCAGCCAAGGAGCTTTCCGACACGGAAAAAATGGTTGCCGCGACCGAAAAACTTTACGGGGCATATGCTTGGGGTCGCTACGATTTGCTCGTTCTGCCGCCCAGTTTTCCGTTTGGCGGAATGGAAAATCCGTTGTTGACCTTTGCTACGCCGACAATCTTAGCCGGCGATAAAAGTCTCGTCTCCCTTGTCGCACACGAACTCGCGCATTCGTGGTCGGGCAATCTCGTCACCAACGCGACGTGGCGTGATTTCTGGCTCAACGAAGGTTTTACGACTTACCTCGAACGCCGCATTATCGAAGCGGTTTACGGAAAACCGCGCCGCGAAATGGAAGCGACTCTTGGAAGACGTTCGCTCGAAGAAGAGTTGACGAGTCTCGACGAACGCGACGAAATTCTGCACGTTGACCTCAAAGGGCGCGACCCGGACGAAGGATTCACGGGCGTTCCGTATGAAAAAGGCGCATTATTTTTGCGTTATTTAGAAGAAACGTTCGGACGCGAAAAGTTTGATAAATTCGTCCGCGGCTATTTTGACAGCCACGCTTTTCAAAGCATCACGACCGAAACATTTGTTGATTATTTACAGAAAAATCTACTCGACAAAAATCCGAATTTAATCAATCGAGCCGATGTTGACGAATGGATTTATCAAGCAGCTTTACCGAAAAACGCGCCCGTTCCGCATTCTGATGCATTTGCTAAAGTCGAAGCGCAAACACAAAGCTGGCTCAACGGAAAATTAGCGGTCAAAGATATAAGGACGCAAACGTGGACGACGCAGGAATGGCTTCACTTCTTAACAAAACTGCCACCGAATGTAGGCACGAAAAGAATGGCGGAACTCGACCGCGCTTTCAACCTGACAACGCGCGGCAATTCGGAAATCGCGTTTCAATGGCTTCTGATGTCGATTCGCAACGATTACAC
>JALZOH010000448.1:0-520 GCA_030857305.1 Acidobacteriota bacterium | reverse complement strand
CAAATCCGCGACTCGAGGAATTTTTAACTACCATCGGGCGGCGCAAATTTGTCAAACCGCTTTTTGAAGAACTCGCCAAAACGCCTGAAGGAAAAAAACGCGCCGTCGCAATTTATGCCAAAGCGCGTCCCGGTTATCATCCGATTACCGCCGCTTCGGTTGATACGATTTTGAAATGGGGAAAATAATAAATCACTAAAAATCGTGTGATAGAATTGAGAAAATTTGGGAGGTTAAAAGTTATGAATCAAAATATTGAAGTAATTTATGAAAACGGTATCCTCCGACCGCTCGCGCCGCTCGATTACCCCGAAAAAAGCGTTCTTCGAGTTGATGTCCGCGACGTGAAAGAAACCGAAAATAAATCTGAAAATTCTGCTGATTCAAACGACCAAGTGCGCGATGTTTTGCGAAAGGCAGGTTTATTGAGCGAACCGAAATTCAATTTACCGAAAACGAAAATCTCGGACGAACGACGCAAAGAACTTGCTGAAATCTTTTCCGCCGAAAAGCCTCTTGG
>JALZOH010000065.1 GCA_030857305.1 Acidobacteriota bacterium | reverse complement strand
ATACCCCGATGGCAATGTCGTTTGCATCCCATTTGCAGCCGGAGGTTACGGTTTATGATTGTATGGACGAGCTTTCGGCTTTCAAGTTCGCTTCGCCTGAGTTATTTGAAAATGAACAAAAGCTTTTCAAAAAAGCCGATCTGGTTTTTACCGGCGGGCAAAGTTTATACGAAGCCAAAAAAGACCAACACGAACGGGTTTTTGCTTTTCCTTCGAGCATTGACGCCGAACATTTCAGGCAAGCTCGCGCTATCACAAAAGAGCCTGAAGACCAGAAAAATATTGCTCATCCGCGTTTCGGCTACTGCGGTGTAATTGACGAAAGAATTGATATTTCGCTATTGGGAAAAGCGGCGGATTTGCGACCCGACTGGCAATTTATAATGATTGGTCCGGTAGTAAAAATCAGCGACCAAGATTTGCCCCGCGGCGCGAATATTCATTATCTCGGCGGCAAAGACTATCAGAATTTACCTGCTTATATGGCAGGCTGGGATGTAGCGTTAATGCCGTTTGCCATTAACGATTCGACAAAATTTATCAGCCCGACCAAAACGCCGGAGTATTTAGCTGCCGGGAAATCTGTAGTTTCTACCCCCGTTCGAGATGTCGTGCGTTCCTACGGCGAAAACGGCTTGGTGCATATTGCTTCTACGGCAGAAGAATTTGTCGCTGGTTGCGAAAAAGCGTTGCAGGAAAACGCCCCTCAAAGAATCGCAAAAGCTGATAAATTTCTAGCAAAAAATTCTTGGGATAAAACGTGGTCGGAGATGCAGAAATTAACTTTGGAACAAGCTGCCAAAGGCATAAAACTTGCAAGCGCGTAGCTTGATAATTTTCAGTGTATTTAATACGAACATAATACTCTAGAAACAAGGGGGAATTTATAAATGTTTGACTATTTAATTGTTGGCGCCGGTTTTGCAGGCAGCGTTTTAGCTGAAAGGATCGCCAACGGTTCGGATAAAAAAGTCTTGCTTTGCGATAAACGATCTCATATCGCCGGTAATGCTTATGATTTTTATAATGACGAAGGCATTTTGATTCACAAATACGGACCACATATTTTTCATACAAATTCAACGGAAGTTTTTGATTATTTATCAAATTTTACGCAGTGGCGTTCTTATGAACATAGAGTTCTGGCGAGTGTCGACGGAATGCTTGTGCCGATGCCGATTAACCTTGATACGATTAATAAACTTTACGGATTAAATTTAACCGCTTTTGAAGTTGAAAAGTTTTTTGAATCATTAGCTGAAAAGCGTGAACAGATTCGTACTTCCGAGGATGTCGTCGTTTCAAAAGTCGGACGTGAGCTATATGAAAAATTTTTCAGAAATTACACGCGCAAACAATGGGGTCTCGACCCATCGGAATTAGATGCGTCTGTCACTGCCCGCGTGCCGACCCGCACTAACCGTGATGACCGTTATTTCACGGATTCGCACCAGGCAATGCCGAAACACGGTTATACGCGAATGTTTGAAAAAATGCTCGACAGCCCGAATATCAAAATTATGCTTAATTGCGATTACCGGGAAATTATTAATCAAATATCGTTTAAGGAAATGATTTATACCGGACCGGTCGATGCTTTTTTCGATTATCGTTACGGGAAACTGCCGTATCGTTCGTTGGAGTTTAAACACGAATCGCACGATACGGAGCAGTTTCAAGTTGCGCCCGTTGTTAATTATCCGAATGAACAAGCCTACACGCGCATCACGGAATTTAAGTATTTAACAGGGCAAGAGCATAAAAAAACAAGCATCGTCTATGAATTTCCGAGAGCCGAAGGCGACCCGTATTATCCGATTCCGCGAAAGGAAAACGCCGATATTTACGCTAAGTATAAAGTCCTCGCCGATGCGCGTTCAGACGTTCATTTTGTCGGACGACTGGCAACTTATAAGTATTACAATATGGACCAAATTGTTGCTCAGGCTTTGATGACTTACAGTAAGATCGTGGGAATGAAGCGTAAGGAAGCGACGATCAAAACTAAGTTGGTGGAAAAATCGTTGGTAACTACTTCAATCTTAAATACTGTAAGTGTAACTAATTCCAAAACTGCCTCTCAAACAAATTGATAGTTTCGGAAGTCTATCTGCCTATTAACAATAGTTAGAGAGCTTTTTAATAATTGTTAGAAAGCTCTCTAACTATTGTTCACAATCCTTTTGTGAATCAACTTTATCCTTATTGGAACAAACATTTATCTTTTCGTCGAGCTGTTTTATTGAGTATGATTTGAAATGTATTGATAATCTGATTTTTTTACTGTATCTACGGTTTGAATAATTCCTTTTTTTGTTGATTACCTTCATTTAATTCATCGGGATCTTTTGTCAGCAGCAGCGTAGGTTGTTTTTCGCTGTTGATTCCGGTGCGCACCAGAAACTCTCCGCAATTTATTGAATAGTATGCGCCGCCCAAGACTTTTCTCGACGTGGCTTTTGGTAAATTCAATGATTCGGACACCTTATCAGCAAACTCTTCTATCGAATTCCATTTGATTGAGTTTGTATAAGTCAATAAAATTGAAAATACTTTGTCGTTTCTGAACATAACCGTAACCCGCGCAATATCTTCCTGATATTTTGGATTGCTAATTTGATTGTTTAGCGCAATACCGCTCGATATAACCGGATGAGTTGAGATAATCATTGCCGGATATTCCTTTCTAACTTGAGCTTTAGGCATTTCAAGGGTTAGTCCGCGAAGCGTCGGCGCATCGCTGAGTTTTAAGCTACAAGACTCGCCGGGAGTTTTTTCGATAATTTTCGGAGGTGCTTGTCGAGTTGTTTGAGCAGCACTTTCAAAGACAAAGAAAGTTAAAATTAGAATTAAAAAGTAAAATTTCATTATTTCAAATTAAAAAAAGGATAAAGATAATACTGAGCAAAAACTTAGATGCTCAGTATAAATAAATTGATTACCGGTTTTTTATTTCAATTCAAAATTTGATTTTAGATAATTTATATCACTAATTGAACCAAAAAAGTTTATCAAACTACTTTAATCGGTCGCAAGTGTCTGTATTTGAAAATGTAGCTTTTAGCCATTTAAATAGAGCTTCGTTAAGTGATAAGATAGACTTTAAGATTCAGTAGAAACACTCTCCGCGACTTGTACAAAAGGCAAGTAAGATAAGAGCTTTATGTCGTATCAGGTGATCGCTCGAAAATGGCGACCGCAAACATTTGAAGAAGTAACCGGACAAGAAGCGATCACACGCACCTTGTGTAATGCCGTCGAACACGAACGTCTTCACCACGCCTATCTTTTTTCGGGAGCACGCGGTGTTGGCAAAACCACGACGGCGCGTCTGCTTGCCAAAGCTCTCAACTGCCGCAAAACCGATAAGCCCACTCCGAAACCGTGCGCGGCAACCGATGAAACAATTTGTGAATCGTGTCTTGAAATTTCGGAAAGCCGTTCGATTGATGTTCTGGAAATCGACGCGGCTTCGCATACGGGCATTGACGATATTCGCGAAACGATTCTGGAGAGCATCAATTTTAATCCTGCCCGCGACCGTTACAAAGTTTTTATCATTGATGAAGTTCACCAACTTTCAAAGGCTGCTTTTAACGCGCTGCTTAAGACTTTGGAAGAACCACCTCCGAGGGTTGCTTTTATAATGGCGACGACGGAACTTCACAAAGTTCCCGACACGATTCTTTCGCGCTGCCAGGAATTTGAATTTCGGACAATTTCTACCGATAAAATTTTTTGGCAGCTCAAGAAAATTTCCGAAGCTGAAAAAATAGACGTTTCCGATGAAGCTTTGCGCGAGATAGCCCGCTCCGGTGAAGGTTCGATGCGCGACGCGCAGAGCAATTTTGACCAGGTTATCAGTTTCTCAGGGGAGAAAATCAGCACGGAAGATGTCGCGGTCGCGCTTGGAATCGCCGGCGCGGAAATGTTGCAGCGCGTAAGTCAGGCAATTTCTGAAAATAAACCGGGGGAGGCGCTTTTTGTGGTTGACGAATTGGTTGGGCGCGGGCAAGATTTGCGTAACTTCTGTCGGGATTTATTAAGTTTTTTTCGGGATTTACTAATTTTCAAAATGGCGTCTGAAGCTGAAAAACTGTTTGATACCGCAGTTCTAAATCGGGCACAGATGAAGCAATTCGCCGAGCCTTTTTCCGAAGCCGATTTAATAAGATTTTTTAATTCTCTCAGCGAAACGGAAAGTAAGCTTCGTGAAGCCACCCAGCCGCGTTATATTTTAGAAATCGGTTTAGTTAAGCTGATTGAAATGCGCCGCGTGGCTCCGATTGAAAAAATTTTAGAGCGTCTGGCAAAAATTGAAAATAATCTAAACGGCGAAACTACTGAAAGTGAAGATTTAAATCAAAAAAAAACCTTTGAATCCGCAGCCGGAGAGCCGGAAAAAAAAACTTTAAGAATTGATTTTCCGCCTGAAGAAATTCCCTTCCCTGTTTCGACCGATTCGATCAAATCTGTTTCCGTTGATGATTTTACTGCGGTAAAAACAGATTTGAAAGAAACAATTTCATTTTCGGAGGATTTTGAAATTTTATCTGTAAAACTAGATGTAGATCTAGCTTTTAAGGAGAGTAAGGATGTTTTCTTCGATAAAACGCCACAAAATTTACGAATAACCGCGGATAAACTGACGCAACTGATTGAAAAAATGCCGGTTAAGTTACCGCCGATCACGTCCGAGGAACTTGAACACGTTGAAGATAATTGGCTCGATGCGGAGTTTGAGAGAAAACTGCAGCATTCCGGTGATAACTTAGCTTTTATCAAAGGTGTTGCAGAAATCACCTCATCACTTTTGGGAACAATTTCTAATAACATCAATGGCAACGGCAGTAAAGAATCGAAGGTTGTACATAATAATCAAGCGGAAATAAGCTTGCCGTCAGCTTTTGGAACCGAAGACATCAGCGATGAAATACCGATTTTGCCGGAAAATCCGACGACCGAAGAAATGTGGCATTACGCCGAAAGTCATCCGTTTGTCAAAAAAGCTCTCCGAATTTTTCGCGGGAAAATTGTCGAAGTAGAAAAAGTCGAGCCATCAAAAAATTTGAATATTTTTGAAACTTGAAGATAATTTTATCGTAGAATAGAGTAGAACAAAGCGGAGGTAATTTTTTATTATGCGTGAACCTTGGATAGCAGGTATTTTAAGTCTTTTAATTCCCGGTGTCGGACAAATTTATAACGGCAAAATCATTAGCGGCATACTCTGGCTGCTTTTAACCGGTGTTTCCTGGATTGGCTCGGCTGGAACTCTCGGCTGGATTGTTCATTTAATCGCCGCGTGGTGCGCTTACAGTTATGCAAAAGATAACCCGATAAGAAGCTAGAAGTTTTCTATTCATTCCTCCTTTGCGCCCGATGTTTTACCGCATCGGGCTTTTTTTGTTTTTCAAACCGCATAAATTAACGTAATATTAAAGATTAAGTTGTCAGAGGTTAGATGTCAGAGGTTAGTTTTTTCTAATGTCTAATGTCTAACCTCTAAGCACTTCTACTTTTATATGGTTAAAGAAGGAATTCCATTCGTTTCGATACCGCTGCTCATCGCTTTTGTCTTAGGGTTTTTTCAAATATGGGTAGGAGTTGTTGTCTTCGTCGGGCTTGCCGTTTTTATGGCATATTTTTTTCGTGACCCGCAGCGAAATGTTCCAATTGAAGCAGACATCGTTGTTTCGGCAGCAGACGGCAAAGTAACCCGTATCGAAGATAGAGAAGATGGAAAATTCGTCAGTGTCTTTTTATCGCCGGTTGATGTTCATATAAACCGTGCGCCGATTGCCGGAAAAATTATAAAGGTTGAAATGTTTCAAGGAAAAAAAGCTCCCGCCACAAGTAACGAAGCCAGTCAGACAAATGAAAGAAACGCGATGACCATCCAAGGAGAAAAAATGACGGTTGTATGCACGCAAATTGTCGGAATTCTCGCCCGCCGTATTGTTTGCTGGAGAAAGGCAGGAGACGAAGTTGAAATCGGCGAAAAATACGGTTTGATCAAATTCGGCTCCCGGACTGATTTGCTGATGCCGAAGAATGTCGAGATTGCGGTTAAAATCGGTGACCGAGTCGTTGGCGGCGAAACAGTCATCGGCAGGCTTAGAAATTAATCGTACTTCAAAACCTGTATTTATATAAAAGCGATTATGGAAGATGCGATTGTAGAAAATAAACCTGCTCACAAAGGCTTAAAGAAAGGTCTATACTTGATTCCGTCTGCTTTTACAGCCGCTAATATTGCAATGGGTTTTCTGGCGGTTTTATCTTCTGTTCGGGGTTTTCAGGTTATTTCCGTTAATCCGGAGCAAGCTGCTATTTATTTTGTATATGCCGCCAAAGCTATCGTTTTAGCGATTGTTTTTGACACACTTGACGGGCGCGTCGCGCGCTTGACGCGGACATCAACCGAAATCGGCGTTCAATTAGATTCGCTGGCAGATGTTTTGACCTTCGGTATCGCGCCGATTGTTTTAATTTACAGCTGGGCAATCGGCGCAACTTTTGATGAAACAAATCTCCTTCACACGTCCGGCGTATTCGTTTTGTTTATGTATTTGATGTGCGGGACTTTTCGGCTAGCTAGATTTAATCTGAAAGCGATGCGCCCGCGCGTTCTAATTGAAGGGACACCCAAGATAGACAAGAAAAACTTTATCGGACTTCCGATTCCGCCGGCTGCCGGGCTTCTCGCCGCAATCGTTTATCTGCATCCGCTTCCGCTCAGTACTTTTCCTGCCAATCTTTCAAACATTTATACAATTTTGATAATTGTCCTAATGGCTATTCTGGGTCTTTTAATGATCAGCACAATCCGTTACAACAGCTTTAAGACCGCCGGTTCAGGCAAACAAAATGGTTACTTTATTTTGATTATCGCGGCTCTCGGAATGCTAATCTGGCTTTTTCCGCAATACATCCTTTTTGCGATTGCTTTCACTTACGTAGCTCATGGTGTCGTCTGGTATGTAGTGAATTTTTTAAGTCCCAGGAGACGGGGAAAAGCCAAAGAATCAACGGTTTAGATTAATATTTAACTAACTTGTTTTATTATTTTCATCCACAATTAAATTTTCCCTTCGTTTTCCAATCGGAATAACATTTTCCGTGCGACGTTTTTTGCTTCGTTTTTTCGAAATATCGGGGCTGTCTTCGGGAAATTTATTTCCGCTGACGACAACTAACGAAACCAAAGTGATGAACATCATCGCAATCGCCGTTGTGTGCAAAACAAAATCAAAGAGACTGTGAACCAGAATAGCGAAACACCCGGCTAACGCGCCAACCGCGACGCCGCGCCGAAAAGGGATAGAGGTTCGCGTATTTTTCAGACCGGTTCGAAACAGCGTAAAAATAAAAAATCCCGCAATTATTAATCCGATAATTCCCGCATCGGCTAATATTTGCAGGTAATCATTGTGTGCCTGTTCAACGCGTTCTAAACCGTTAAAAGAATCATAAGGCGTATAAGCTACACCGAATGAACCGTATCCGGTGCCAAAAATAAAATTGTTTTTTATAATGTTCAGCGTGACATCCCAAATATGTGTCCGGTTGGTTGAAAAGTCTTCTGAGGTAGCCGTTTCAGCAAGTCTGGTTAAAGATGATTCACCGCCGATGAGCATCGAACCGAAAATTATCGTCGCAACCAGTAAAACTGCCAAACCAACTTTTATTAGAACTTGGTTGTAGCCCTTAGTTTTTGTTGTCACAATAAGTAAAAAGAAAATTTCTGCCAGGAGAGAAATTAATCCGCCGCGCGAACCGCTTAAAATAAGCGCTATTCCCATCAAAGCAATTGCCGTCACATAAAGCAGCTTTTTATCTTTCTGCACGGCTCCGACAAACATTAAGCCTACTGGAACGGCGATGCTCATTTCCATAAAAGCGGCGAAATTGTGCCGGTTGACAAAAGAGCCGAAAGGCGTCGCGTAGTCTACTTCATAAATTCCATAAATTTTATTCGGACTGAGGACAGATTGCAGAACGGCGAAAAATGCAAAGACAAATCCGAATATTGTAATTACTAAAACTATTTTATTAAGGCGTTTCGCGCTGTCGATATAAGTTAAGAGCGCGGCAAGAAAAATTAAAAGAGCTAAAAAGTGAAAAGCGGCAACTTGAGTCCAAAACGGATCGAATGAGATTGTGCGCGAAATCTCCACTAAACCGGCGACTTCGGTATGAGCGCCGAAGGGAATAGTTTGCAAAATACCATAAAGAAAGGCAGCAAGAAGCGGAATCTGTAAAAGGCTTTTGTTGAAACGCAAAACTCCATTGGTAAAAGCATCAAACACCCATAACAAAACTACGATTGCCGCAATCACATAAAAAATAGCAATAATCGGATGGTGAACAGCGCCGTATGCAAGCGTAGTAAAAATAATTGTGGCGCAGAGCAGAAAAAACAAAAGCTTGCTTGCCCAGGTTGTTTCAATTTCGTTTATCATTTGGAATCAATCGAATCGGTGCGTTTAACTTATAAATCAAACAGTCGGGAGAATTATTCGGCACAGATGCGGGATAAAATATGGCAACTGCGTAACTCTAATTATTTTATTTTTTCCAACTTAAAGTCGTCATACCAAAATGTCCCGAAAATCGGGCAATCCGCGCCGCAGAAATCACGCGTGGTGCGAATGCCGACGGCTTCGGCATTTTGCGGAGCGATAAAAACGAGTTTAATTTGCTGCCAATCTTTTTGGTCAGCGGGAAATGATCTACTAGTTGCTAATTTTTTTTCGTCGTTGGCATTATAAACTTCCAGCGTCGGCATTCCCGCGCTTCTCAGGTTTTCCGTGCGCAGCCAAAAACTTAACTGATACTTTGCGCCCGGTTCTACCGCGACATACTGCAGAATATTAAACAAGGTCGGGTCGGTAAAACCGTTAAAGGAAACTCGCAAACTT
>JALZOH010000447.1 GCA_030857305.1 Acidobacteriota bacterium | reverse complement strand
TGGATTCATTTTGAAAACAAAGACTTTGAAGGCGCGGCGGCAATTCTCGATTCCGACGTTTTTCGCTCGAAAACAAATGTTGCCGATTACGCTTTGTGGCTACGCGGAAAATCGCTTGAGCAAGCCAGCAGACACACTGAGGCAATGAGTATTTTCGCCGAGCTCAGCAAAAATTTTCCGAACTCTTTGCGGATTCGTCAAGCAAATCTTTTGTGGGCAGGTAGCGCGCTGCAATCTGGACAAACCGCGCAGGTTCCAAATTTTTTGAATGGTTTGATTGATAAAAACGATGCGGACGCGCTTCTTTTAACCGCAAAATCCTTTGAGCAGCAAGGGAACCAAACTGAGGCGATTAATTTCTACCGAAAAGTTTATTTCTATGGCGCGGGAACCGAGGCGAGTAAAGAGGCAGAAACAAAATTAACTTCGCTTGGACACGCTCTGACGCCGCAAACAATTGAAGAAGCCCGGGTTCGAGCCGATAAACTTTTCAACGCAAAAAATTATGCGGCGGCTTCAAATGCTTACACCGAATTGCTCAATAATTTTCCCGGCGCCAATTTACCGTCAATAAACTTAAAACGAATTATCGCTTTTGCCAATCTGCGCAAAACAAGCGAAGCGCAGATGGCTTTTAATTTGATACCACCAGCGGCAAACGAGAAGGAGCAAGGTTTTTATGAATTGACAATGGCATTTGCGAAAGCTAAACAATGGTCGCAGACGCGGCAGATAGTCGAAGAAATGCGAGCCCGATTTCCAAAAAGCCAATGGACGCCGAAAACGTTGGTCGGCGCCGGAATGGCGGCGCGTGATGCTAAAAACAAAGTGGACGAAGCGTATTTTCTACGAACCGCCGTTTCCGCCTATCCGAGCGCGGTGGAAGTTGCCGGAGCTCAGTTTGAACTCGCGTGGATGGAACACGAAAACAATAATTTTACCGTATCTTCGCAAATGTTGACGGAACATCTCGCCCGCTACGCCGATAAAGACACGACAAGTCGCGGCAAAGCAGGCTACTGGGCGGCGCGAGATTCTGAAAAAGCGGGAAAAATCGCCGAAGCGTGCGCACTTTATGACGCGGTAATTTATCGCTATGGCGCAAACTGGTATGGCTACATCGGTTTGCAGCGTCTGAAAGCTTTACGCGCTTCAAACAGATGCCAATCACCGCCGCAGTTTTCCACCGATTCATTCGTCTCCAAAGCAGCCGAAAACTTAAAAATCATCACTGTCGCGCCCGAAACTGCGACGGACAAAGAACTGGAAAAAACCGTCAAAGCCGAAGAACTAGGCGCAGTCGGACTTTTTGAATGGGCGTTTGACGAACTTAAAGAAGCGCAGAAAACGGCGCCAAATAGCCCGAAAGTTAATCTTGCATTAGCGAGGCATTATCGTTTTCGCAGAGATAATGTTAACGCGCTGCTGGCTTTGGCAAAAAGCTATCCTGATTACTCGCAAATGTTTCCCGACGAGATGGGACGCGAAGAATGGGATATTTTTTATCCTTTGACTAATTGGAATGAAATCAAGTTGTGGGCGAGAAATCGTCAGCTCGATCCGTTTCAAGTTGCCGGTCTGATTCGCCAGGAATCAGTCTTTAACGCACGCGCCAAATCCCACGCCGACGCCTACGGATTGATGCAGCTCCTGATTCCGACTGCCCGCGCAACTGCAAAAAAATACGGCACTTCCGCAAGTATTACAAGCGAAACGCTTTTCCAGCCCGCGCTTAATATCGAGCTCGGCACGGCGTATATGCGCGACCAACTCAGTAAATACGGACGCCTCGAATATATGGCGGTTGCCTACAATGCCGGACCGGGACGCGTCCCGCAGTGGCAGGCGAGTTTGCCGTTTGAGATTGATGAATTTGTCGAAGCAATTCCGTTCAAGGAAACAAAAGGCTATGTGCAGGGCGTGATTAGAAATTCGGCGCAGTATCGTCGCCTTTATGACGAAAACGGTAAGTTCAAGACGAACGTCGGAACGCGCCCTCTGCGAGGCGAAATTGACTCGAAAACTCGCGAACAATTCGCACAGGAATTTC
Source organism: Acidobacteriota bacterium (assembly GCA_030857305.1). Taxonomy (GTDB): domain Bacteria; phylum Acidobacteriota; class Blastocatellia; order Pyrinomonadales; family Pyrinomonadaceae. The sequence continues at coordinate 676 of JALZOH010000447.1, read as the reverse complement.
CTGAAGTTGTCCTTGATGATAAACAGGATGCGGAATAAAGAAGAAAACAAAAATATGCAAAACCAGATAATTACTTCTTCCAAAGACATTATGGGCGGTACGCCTGTGTTCAAGGGAACTCGTGTTCCGATTCAAACGCTGATTGATTATCTCACGACCGGCGAAACGATTAACGATTTTCTCGAAGGTTTTCCGACCGTCAGCCGTATGCAAGTTGTGATGTTTTTAGAGGAAGCCAAAAAACAAATGGAGAAAATAGCGGTGTGAAAATTTTGCTCGACGAGTGTATTGACCGCCGTTTGGCAAAAAGAATTGTCGGCTACGAAGTTAAAACTGTTCCGCAAATGAGGTGGGCAGGCGTAAAAAACGGTGACCTTATGCAGTTTGCAGAACTTGAGTTTGACGTTTTTATCACTGTTGACCGAAATCTTTCCTTCCAACAAAACTTGCCAAAATTTAACATAGCCGTTTTAGTTCTCCACGCAAAATCAAATAGTTTGGCAGATTTACTGCCTTTCGCAGACAGGATAATTGAATCTTTACCACAGTTAGAAAAAGGTAAGGCTAAAGTTATTTTTTAAATTAATCCAAACCGGATTCTTTCCATTGCGTCGCGTGTTGCAGATGTATGTTGTCGTTAATTAAGCCGTGATCGAGAGGGAGCTTTCCGCTCAAA
>JALZOH010000001.1:27581-27877 GCA_030857305.1 Acidobacteriota bacterium | reverse complement strand
GCCGTGTAATGATGACACGCTTCTTTTCAAGCTGATTTACGCTAAAACGTTCTTTCATCTTAGCCGTTGATTGAGTTTATTCCCTTTTTTTAGCATTGAGGCAAACGTTCAAGACGAGAGTTTTTGTGCCGACACGATTTAACGCATCGAGAAAGTGCAGAATGTTCATTGGAATTTATTAAACTGTAAATGACTTTCGGCGGTAAATATGCTTTTATTTTCTATTGGAGCGCCGACAATGAAGCAGCCAAATCAAAAGGGAGTTTACGCTTTCGTGCCGTCGTATAATCACGCGC
>JALZOH010000001.1:0-27571 GCA_030857305.1 Acidobacteriota bacterium | reverse complement strand
TTTGCGGAATCATCGGATACGGATTCGTCGGCTGAATTAAAATTCTCGCCGCGAAATCTGGTGTAGGTGTATTGAATGTTGAGTGTGTTCGATTCGCTCAAAATAAAATCCGTCCGACCGAAAAGCGTGGTCGGATTATTTGTTCCGCGCTGCTCGCCCGGCAGAGCGGAAACGTCGCCCGGCAGAGTAATCGGCACAGCTTGATTTTGAAACTGCACGACGAACGGCACGCGTAGGTAATTTTGCTTGATGCCGAAAAAGAAAAAGGCGCGATCGCTGATAATCGGATCGCCGACGCAATTTAACTTGTCGAGAAAATGCAGGAGGTTCATTGAAATTTATTAAACGGTAAATGACTTTCGGCGGTAAATATGCTTTTATTTTCTATTGGAGCGCCGACAATGAAGCAGCCAAATCAAAAGGGAGTTTACGCTTTCGTGCCGTCGTATAATCACGCGCCGTTCGTTGAAAAATGCTTAAAGTCGATTGTCAGACAAACTTTGCCGCCGAAAAAGTTACTCGTGATTGACGACGGCTCGTGCGATGGCTCTCCGCAGATTATCGAAAAAGTTCTGAAAGACTGCCCGTTTGATGCTGAATTGATTGCCCGGAGGAATCGCGGTTTGTGCGCGACACTAAATGAAGGCTTTGCGAAAAGTTCGGGCGAGTATTTTGCTTATCTCGGCTCGGACGACGTTTGGCTGCCGGAGTTTTTGGAAAAACGCGTCGAGCTTTTGGGTACGCGTCGGCAAGCGATTCTCGCTTTCGGACACGCTTTTTTGTATGACGAGGATGACCGAATTTTTGACTGCACTGACAACTGGACGAGTTTTGCCGACGACGATATGCTTCCGCTTCTGCTTCGCGGAGTGATTTTTCCGAGCGCGAGCGTTGTTTACCGGCGCGAAGCTCTGGAAAACCACAAATGGAACGAAAACTCCGTTTTGGAAGATTACGAGCTTTATCTGAAACTTTCCGCTGACGGGGAATTTGCGTTTGATCCAAGCGTTTTGTGCGGCTGGCGACAGCACGACTCGAATGTCAGCGGCAATTTTCCGCTGATGCTCGAAGAATGGATTGCGGCGCAAAACCGCGTTGCCGACGGGCTTAAAATCAGCCGCCGCGAACTCAATAAAATACAAACCGAGTTAAAATTCGATGCGGTTTCAAGTTTTATCAGGCACGATGAAAGACGTCGCGCCGTGCGATTGTTTTTGCAAAATTTAAGCGGCGCGCAATCAGTTTCACAAATTGCCAAAACGCTTTTTCGTTTGTCAATTCCGCCGCTTTTTTTTCGGTGGAACCGACGACGAAAAAAGCTGGCAGCGATTAAAATGTACGGGAAGCTGAAAATTTAGCGAATTATAATTATAAAGATAATTTCAAAAAAACTTTGCGCTCTTCTTTGCGCCTCCGCAGCTAGCGGGAGTAATAAAAATTATTTAATTTTTGATGCACAACATTACGAAAATAAAACCGGGCGATTCGTGGATTACTCTCGACCTGAAAGAACTCTGGACTTACCGCGAGCTGTTTTATTTTCTGACCTGGCGAGATGTCAAAATCCGTTATAAACAAACGGCAATCGGCATTTTATGGGCGATTCTGCAGCCGGTTCTGACGACCGCGATTTTTACCGTTATCTTCAGCCAATTCGCGCGCGTCGAAACAAGCGCCATTCCTTACCCGCTTTTTGCCTTGAGCGGGTTGCTCGTCTGGATTTTTATCAACAATTCAATCACGCTTTCAAGTAACAGTCTGGTCGGAAACTCCAATCTGGTAACGAAAGTTTATTTTCCGCGCTTGATCGTGCCGATCAGCGCGGCGCTGGCGGGTCTGATTGATTTCGCGCTCGGTTTTGTTATTTTGATTTTGATGATGATTTATTACGGCGTCGCTCTCACCCCGCAAATCTTTTTACTGCCGTTTTTTCTGCTTTTGATGGTAATTTTAACGTTGTCTTTAGGTACGCTTTTTTCCGCCGTCAACGTCCGGTTTCGGGACGTTAAATTCGCTCTGCCGTTCGCTCTGCAAATCTGGATGTTTCTTTCGCCGGTGTTTTACCCGCTCGATATTTTACCGGAAAAATGGCGCGCGCTGTTTGCTTTTAATCCACTGAACGGAATTCTGCAGGGCTTTCGCGCTGCGCTTTTCGGCGAGCAATTCGATTGGGCGGCAATCGGTGTCTCAGTCGCGCTGACTTTTCTTTTAATGCTGTTTTCGCTATTTGTTTTCAAGCGAATGGAAGACGATTTTGCGGATTTAATATAATTTTAGCGGCGGTCGTCAAATTGTCGGTTATAGGAAAGAATTAATTTGTTCGATTTACCGGAGACCGCTAAGCCAACAAAATGCAGGTTATCAAGGTCGAAAATCTATCAAAGCTTTATTTTTTAGGCGGCACAATGCATAATTCGCTGCGCGATGTGGTGATGAGTTTTGCCCGACGCCCGCGCCGCTCGCAAAAGCAGGAGCTTTGGGCTTTGCGCGATGTAAATTTCACGGTCAGAGATGGCGAGACTCTCGGAATCATCGGACACAACGGCGCGGGCAAATCGACTTTGCTGAAAATCCTCTCGCGCATCACCAAGCCTTCGAGCGGAACGGCAGAAATTCACGGGCGCATCGGAAGTCTTCTGGAAGTCGGTACGGGTTTTCACAACGAGCTTTCCGGCAGAGAAAACATCTTCTTAAACGGCGCGATTTTAGGAATGAAACGCAGGGAAATCGAGCGTAAATTTGACGAGATTGTCGATTTCGCCGAGATTGAAAGATTTATTGACACGCCCGTCAAACATTATTCGTCGGGAATGTATATGCGGCTCGCGTTTTCGGTTGCGGCATATCTCGAACAAGAGGTTTTGATTGTGGACGAAGTTTTGGCGGTTGGCGACGTGGCGTTTCAAAAAAAATGTCTGAATAAAATGCGTGACGTCAGCCAATCGGGGCGCACTGTGCTTTTTGTTTCGCACGATATGTCGGCGATTACGCGCATCTGCAATCGCGCCATCGCTCTGAATAAGGGGGAAATGATTGCCGAAGGCGCGACCGCCGACGTGGTACGCGAATACCTTTCAGCGAGTTGGGGAATGACGGCGGAAAAAATCTTCGAGTCTGACGCGCAAATGTCTTCGAGCGACGCGGTTCGTTTGAAAAAAGTTAGAATCATCGATATTGATGGTGAAACGTGCGGAACGTTCGACATCAGAAAAAAAGTCGGCATCGAAGCGACGTATGAGGTTTTGAGCGGCGAGCAGATTCTGCTTCCGAACTTTCAAGTTTATAATCAAGATCGCACTCACATTTTTACGATTCAGGACGTTTCCGGCGAATGGATGCGGCAACAAAAGAAAAAAGGCGAGTTTGTCAGCACGGCATGGATTCCGGGCAATCTGATGTCGGAAGGTTCGTTCTTCGTCAACGTCGCAATCGTCACTTACCTGCCGAAAATGACGGTACATTTTAACGCGCTAGAAGCGGTCAGTTTCAGCGTCATTGACCCGATGACGGGCGACACGGCACGCGGCGATTTTGTCGGAAATATGGACGGCGCGGTGCGCCCTTTGGTCGAATGGGAAACAGCAAAGAAGTAGGCGAAAGGCAGCAACAATCGGCAGCAAATTGGCTTTCAATTTGTAATTGTTTGTAATTTAGTGAGTATATAGTTTATCAAAGTTTACGTGCATTTTCCCACTCTTTCTGTCGAAAATTGCTGCCTTCCGCCTTCTTAAAAAATATGTCTGAAAAAATATTCAATCCGCTAGAGCATCCGGTCTGTTTGGAGTTTCCGCTGTGGCTTGAAGAAACGGCGTGGGCTGGACATATTCCGTTTGCGATGTTCATAACGAGTGCGTTTCGTCCGCGTGTTTTCGTCGAGCTCGGCACGTTTCGCGGCGCGTCGTATTGCGCTTTTTGCCAAGCGGTTAAATCAGTAAAGACCAAGACGAAATGTTTTGCGGTTGACACCTGGCAGGGCGACGCGCACGCCGGTCAAATCGAGCGCGAAGTTTTGGTAAAACTGAAAGCTTATCACGACCCGCTCTACGGTGATTTTTCGCGTCTCGTTGAATCAACCTTCGATGATGCCTTAGATGACTTTGCCGACGGCTCGATTGATTTGCTGCACATTGACGGCTTTCACACATACGAAGCCGTGCGCCATGATTTTGAAACCTGGCAGCCGAAAATGTCGAAACGCGGAATAGTTCTTTTTCACGACACGACCGTTCGAGAAAGAGATTTCGGTGTGTGGAAATTCTGGGATGAAGTCAAAGAAAACCGCCCACATTTTGAATTTTCGCATGCGCACGGACTTGGCGTTTTATTTGTCGGCGAAGACTTGCCCGAAGAATTGCAGCTTCTCTTTGCGGCTGACGAAAATCAAACCGCCGTCATTCGCAGTTTTTTTAATGCGCTTGGCGAGCGCGTTGAGTGGCCGAGGCATTACCAAACACAGAGCGAGCGCGTCGAGGAGTTGCAAAAATACGAAAACATCGTCAAAAACTCGCGTTTGATTCAAAAATATCACGCTTTGAGAAAAGACGGTTTAGGAAGTTTGTTGAAAAAGCCAATCGGATAATTCGCTATGAGCAAAATTTCCATCGCGCTCTGCACATACAACGGCGCAAAGTTTTTACCCGCGCAGCTCGAAAGTTTTCTCGCCCAGACGCGACTGCCCGACGAACTGATTGTCTGCGACGATTGTTCGACCGACGAAACGCCGCAAATGATCAACGATTTCGCTCGACGCGCACCATTTACCGTTACCTTTCGCATCAACGAAAAAAATCTCGGTTCAACCAAAAATTTTGAGCGGGCAATCTCGCTCTGCGGTGGCGATTTGATTTTTCTCTCCGACCAGGACGATGTTTGGTTGCCGAAAAAAATAGCGCGAATAGAAACTGAATTTGTTAAAAATTCGCAAGTCGGTTTGGTGTTTTCCGACGCGGAAATCGTAGACGAAAATTTGCAAACAGCAAACTGCAATTTATGGCAATTCACTTTTTCCGAAGAAAGACGCGAGAACGCGCGGAACGGGAAATTTTTCGACGTTCTGCTCCGGCAAAACGTCGTCACTGGCGCGACGATGGCTTTTCGCTCCGGATACCGCAAATCCTTTATGCCGATCCCCGACCGCATTCCGAATTTGATTCACGACGCCTGGATTTCGCTGCTCATCGCCAGCGAAGCCAAAGTTGTCTTCGTCGAAGAACGGTTGATAAAATATCGTCAGCACTCGGGTCAACAACTCGGAATTGATTACGAGTCAGCTTCTAAAAAGAGTTTTCTAGAGCGAAAGGAACGTTACGCTGAAGGAATCGAATTCAGTCGGCAAGAAGTTGAGCGATTGGAGCAGACGAAAGAGATGTTCGCCGCGTATCCGCACTTTGAAAAAAAGCGCAACAGCGTTTCTTTCAAAGATTTAATCGAGGAAAAGCGCGAGCAAATCGCTCATTACGATGCTCGTATGAATCTGCCTTTTACCAAAATCGAGCGTTTCCTGCCCGTCTGTAGAGAAACTTTAACAGGTCGCTATCATCGTTTTTCAAAAGGTTTTTTGAGCGTTGCCAAAGATTTGTTGGAGAATTGGTAATTCTAAATATTTTGTAGAATAGTCAAACAATTGCCCGGCTTGCTCAAATATCGCATCATTAATTTTCCATTCGGAGAAAAACCTAGTCGAATTTACTGGTCACCTTCCCAGCCGAACGGCTGATGTGCGAAAGATTTGTATCCATCATACTCGATTCAAACGAAAAGATATTTTCTTTTCGATCAAGTAAAATGGAGTTCAAAAGAATGGAAACAAATAATCAAACAAGCGGAAATGGGCTGTCCGATTTTTCCGCACAAATAACAAAGGCGGTCAAACGCGTCGCTTCGGCGGTCGGTGAAGGCTCAATGGTGGTGCAATTTGTTCACGAGTATTTCAAGGAAGTTTGAAGACGGTATAGAACTGCTAAATTCGATCCAATTGATTCAATACAAGCCTTGTGCGGCGGTTCGCTAGTTTGATAACGGCTCAGTCGTAACTATTTTTCGGCATAATTTCTTCTTACTGCTCTTTGTCTTTTTTGATCAAATCGCTTTTCGCATTCTGATGCCGCGGTACGGGTTGGTTATCGGTCTGCGTGGCGGCGTTCGGCGCGCCGACGACATCGCGTTCATTCGGATCGCCTTTTGTTTCGTCGCCGCGTCGCATCTGCTGGGCTATTTCGGTTACGTCGGTATAAGACGAAGCCTCACCCAGTTCTTCTGCCGTAAAGCCGTCGCGCTTGACGTTTTGCGGATCTCTGTCTTCATCCGCCTCCTGTTTTTGCTTGTTAAATTCGTTCGGCATTTTTAATTTTTTCCTCCCATACTTTGCTTTAAATCCGATTTTAATTTTGATTTCATCACTTCGCCACCGGCAATCGCCGATTCTTCGTAACGCGCCAGCAAGTCCGCCGGATCCAGGTAAACCTCGATGCAGCTCGCGTCCCGCAAACTTTGCTCGGAAAAACCGCCGGACAAGACCCCGATGGTCTGTAGATTTATTTTCGCCGCCGCAATCGCGTCATACGGCGTGTCGCCGATGACGACGCACTCGCCCGGGTCAGGGTTGCCGATTTTAGCAAGCGCCGCCTCGAAAATGTCCGGTTCGGGTTTCGAGCTTTCGGCATCGTCGCCGGAAGTCGCCGCTTCGAGAAGGTCGGCGATATTCAATACTTTTTTGAAAAATTCAAGTTCGTCTTCGGGCGCGCTCGAAGCCAGCACGACTTGTTTACCGTCCGCCTTGATGCGTTCGAAGAGTTCGCGCACTTTCGGAAACGGTTTTGTTTTCGGTAAATATTCGCTTTTGAAAATCTCGCCGCGCCGTTTTTCTACTTGTTCGCCGATCTTTTCGAGTTCTTTTTCGTTCAGAAAAACGGGCATCAATTGGTCGCCGCCTTTGCCGATTTGGGTGCGAACGACCGAAAATTCCAATTCCTTGCCGAAGTCTTCAAAGGCTCTCTGCCACGCTTTGGCGTGCATATCAACCGTGTCAACGAGCGTTCCGTCAACGTCGAAAATTACTGTTTTAATCATTACTTTGTTTTTTTATTTGGCGGCGCGTGACGTTTGAGCGTCTTCTTGCGCTACCGTTTGTTTTTGTTTGACCTTTATATTATCAGAAATCAAGATTTGGATACGGAATCATCTGCTCCTATTCGGATTCAGCCTATCACAACGCGAACATCCGTTTAATTTCTACTAAATATTTCAGTAGCCATAACTAATACTTATCAAAGCCTTATCTTAATTCCGCCGTTAAAAACTCGTCCTTCCGTGTGCGTATAAATTTCGCTGAAAGTAGGGTTTTGATGCGGCGGAAAAACAACGGTTCCAAAACGGCTCTGGCGCGTGTCGGTGATGTTTTCGGCATTGATAAAAAGACTGTATTTGCCAAAAGATTTTTCGCCGAAAATGCCCAGCACCCAATAAGGTTTTGTTTTAAAGCGATTACTCAAAAACTGGCTGCTCGTGTAATACGCTTCGATGCCGGCTTTGAAATTTTCCTCTTTTTCAAACAATAATGCCGAGTTTAATTTGCCTTTCGGCGTAAGCGGCAAGATTTGATTACCCGCCAGATATTTGGCTTTCGCGTTCGTGTAAGTATAACCTGCAAACAGCTTTACAATGTCATAGGAAAGCCGTACGTTTGTTTCAAAGCCGGAACTTTTGACGGGCTGATTGGCGTTTATAAAACTGAAAGCGCCGTTCGTCTCCGGCAACAGCACGAGCGGATTATCAATTTCTGTGTAAAAGAACATTTGATTAAGTGAATAGGAAAACTTTTCGCCGATGGTGTTTCGGTAATTGACATCGAATGTTCCGCCCAGGCTTCGTTCGGCTTTCAAGCGGTTGCCAATCGGCAGCACGTTTTGAAAAAGCAAAGTCTCGGCTTCTTCGGTGAAAATGCTTGGGGCTTTGTAGCCTAAACCGACGCTGAAACGGCTGCTCAACTTATCGGTAAATCTATAGAGAAGCGACACGCGAGGCAAAGCGAAAACGCCGTAGTTCTTGACAGCATCGAGACGAAAACCCGCTTCGAGCGATAATTTATTAGTAATGTCGAAACTGTCCTGCGCGTAGCCGCCGAACGTCGTGCGCGTTTCGTCGCGTCTCGCCGCATTCGCACCGCCTGAATTTTCTTTGAATTGGTCATAAACCGCGTTGAAGCCAAAAATAAGCGCGTGATTTTTGACCGGATGAAAATATGAAACGTCGGTGTAGGAATTAAATTGCCGACCTTTAAACTGATAATTCGGAATCTCAATTTCACGATTGAAAAACGCGATGCTTTGTTTGGCGACAATTTTTCTGCCGCCGGAAAAATCACGGTCAAACTGCAAAGTCGTGATGTTGCGAATTGAATTGTTGTTCTCGAAATATTGATGAAAGTTATCGGCTTGGTTGCGAATAACAAATACATCGCCGCCTTTGCGGTTTTGGTAAGTCGTTGAATTACCAATCATTAGGCGCGTTTTTTCATTGGGATAAAAGAACAGTCGCGGATTGAGATTGAAAGAGTTTGTTCGCGGAAGTTCCGTGAAATCATCGTCGTCAACATCGTATTCTTTTTGATAATTAACCGAACCGAGAAAAGTATAACCGACGCGGCTAAACCGGCGTGAATTAAAAATAGAAAAGTCTGTTCCGAGAGCCGAAGTTTGATTGAAAATCATCGACGTGACGGGGTTTTCTTCCGGCTCTTTGCTAATGAAATTCACCACTCCGGCAATCGCGCCCGCGCCGTAAAATGTCGACGCTGAACCTTTGATAATTTCGACCTGTTTCAAATCGAGCGGCGGAATATCCAAAAGACTTAAACTGCCGGAAAATCCGCCGAATGCCGGAAATCCGTCTTTTAAGATTTGCGTATATCTGCCGTCAAGTCCTTGAATTCGCACGCTTTGCGTGTAGGAAGTGGCAGATGTTTGCTGAACTTTGATGCCGGTACTTTCGTTGAGAATCATCGAAACATTCGCCGAGCGCATACTGCTTTTTTCGTCCACTTCTTCCTCGTCAATCGCTTCGACGCGTGTCGGTACGTCGTCAATCTCGCGCCCGGTGCGCGTCGTGCTGATGCGGACATCGCCGACTTCATTAACCTTCAGAAAAATAATTTTTTCGCTTTGGTCGGCAAGCGGAAATGTAAATTGTAATTCTTGAATTTCGTAGCCTTCAGCAAATATTTCGATTGTTTGCATCCCGTCCAAAATGGCTGTTAATTCGGCTTTGCCGGCGGCATCAGTGGTTGCGGAAATTTCCGTACCTCTGACGGAAATCTTTGCACGGGAGACCGCTTGTTTAGTTTCTTCGTTTTGAATAATCGCTTTAAAAGCGCTTTGCGCGTATGAAATTTGCGCCGTGAGTAAAACTGCAAAAAATAAAATGACTTGTTTCATTGTTTCTGTAACCTCTTAAAAATTTAATTCACAAAAACCGGCACGCGCCTGATCTTACGCAAATCGGCGATGCGAAAAAAAGATTGTCTTTCTACGAAAAAGACACACTTAGGCTGTGAAATTAAATTTCGGCGGTTGCCAGATTGAATCGAAATGTTGATGCGAGTAATCGTTTTGGTAAGAAATTTGGGCGGTTAATTTTGCGAAAACCGTAATTTCCTTCGGCAGCGAAAAAATGGAAAAATCATATTTAACGGAAACCTGCCGACAGGAACAAATACAAAAAGGCGAACATTCGTGCGTTTCCGTTTGTGTGTCTTCGCCGCTCGGGTGCAAAAGTGTCTGCTCACTTCCGGTTTGCGGACGAGAAAATTCGCTTGCCGCGAAATCCTGGCAAGGCTGCACGGACAACAGCAGCAAATAGAAACTAAAAATAAAGCAGAAAACTTTCATTGGATCCGGTTAAAATCTTATTATAAAACGTTCGTTTCCATTTCACAAAAAAAAATGACAATTAAACGAATGCGTCTTACAAAGCGAAATGCCGAAAATTTTTCCCAAAGGCGTAAAGCATTTATGCAACAACTCAAACCGCGCGAAATTTACGCAACAAAAGATGGTTTGCGGGAGGTTCAATACATTAGTAAAGCCGAAAGATTCGGGTTTACTTTCGCACTTTTTTTAATTGCTTTGATTTACTACTCTAATTTTTTCAAATCGGTTACATTGGTTTAATTTCTTCTAAACGACGGTTGACTTCTTCCCAATTGACGTTTTGCATAAACGCATCAACGTATTTCGCCGCCGCCGCGCCGTAATCCATCTGATACGAATGTTCATACATATCGAGCAGCAGAAGCGGAACGCTGAACGGCGCGTTGTGCGCGTGGTCTGCCGCCCAGTAATTGTGGAGTTCTCTGGTGTGCAGATTAAAGGCGAGAATTGTCCAGCCGGAACCGCCGGAAAGCGCATTTGCCGTTTTCTTGAATTCCATCTCCCAAGTTTCATAATTGCCGAACCACTGCTCAATCATTTTCAGAGCTTTGCCGTCGGCTTTGCCGTTTCCGCCCAAGTTGGCAAAATATTTTTCGTGTAGAACGACCGAACCCGTCCGAATGAGTTCTTCGCGTTTCAAGTCGCCATAAACATAAGCTGGCAAATCTTTTTCTTTCAGCATTGCGGCAAGCCTTTGTTCGACAACATTCAACGCTTTGACCGAACCGCCGTAATTATTTTCCCAATGCGATTTGACGACTTTTTCCGAGATTCCTTTGAGCTTCGCCGCGTCAAACGGTAAAGGTTTTATCTGATGTCTTCCGCGAAAAGCCTGTGCCGTGTTTTCCTGTGACGATTCGGCGAAGACACTCTCGTTCAAACTGAAAACAGCTGCGCCGCCGGCGACAATTCCCGTGATGGCTTCACGCCGTGAAATTTTGCTCATAATTACTCCTTATTATTTCTTTTTTCAAAATATCATAATTAAATTTGCAAAGCTATATCTTTCAATCTAGTAGCAGTTAAATCTGCAAAAACACTTTCAGCAATCCAATCGCGCCGCCGCCCAAAACAACCCATAAAACATCAATTTTGAATTGATACAGCGCGACGAAAGCCGCGATACTCATCACGGCGGCAAACCAGTTTACATCTCCGCCTAAACCGTCCGGAGCAATAACCGCCGCGCCGAAAACCAGCGCGAGATTCAATATCACCCCGACGACCGCCGCCGTAATGGCGGAAAGCCCGCCGGTCAGCATTTTATTACCGCGCAGAGTTTCAATATACGGCGCACCAAGAAAAATAAATAAAAATGACGGCAAAAATGTCGTGTAGGTAGTGATTAAAGCGCCCAAAACCGCGCTCGATATCTGGCTCATTCCGTCAGCTGGATTATTCCAACCCGCCATAAAACCGACGAACTGCAAAACCATAATGAGCGGTCCCGGCGTGGTTTCAGCTAATGCCAAACCGTCAACCGCCTGAATTTGCGTCAACCAGTTGTAAGGCGCGGTGGTTACGGCTTGCGTGACATAAGCGAGAACTGCATAAGCGCCGCCGAACGTCACGAGCGCCGCCTGCGTAAAAAAGCGATATTCCTGTGCGTGAAGGCTGTCAAAGCCGCGCCACGCAGTCAACGCGACAAACGGCAGCAGCCAGAGCGCGAATCCGGCGGCGAGCGTTTTTAAGAAGCGTGCGCGTGAAGGCTTTGTGTGATCTGGCGGCGCGGCATCGTCCTCTATGACGAGAGGCAGCAGCTCACCGCCTTTACTATCTTTTGTTTCCTTTTTCCGTTCGGTTGGAGATGAAAAAGAAGCGGGTAAATATTTTACTCCGGCGAGTCCGAAGATTCCGGCGGCTAGAACAATCAGCGGAAATGGAATGTGTAGAAAATAAATCCCGACAAAGGCAAGAGCGGCGATCAGATAATGAACTTGCCGCTTCAAAGCGCGTTTGCCGATTTTAAAAAGCGCTTCGACGACGATGGCGACAACAACGGGTTTAAAACCTTCGAGAACCCCTGCCACAGCCGGAACATTACCATAAGCGGCGTAAATGTAAGAGAGGATAAGCAGAATGAAAATAGAAGGAATGACGAAAAATGCACCGGCGACAATCCCGCCCCAAGTGCGGTGCATTAGCCAGCCGATATAAACAGCAAGTTGCTGCGCTTCCGGTCCCGGCAGCAGCATACAATAATTGAGCGCATGAAGAAATCTTTCCTCGCCGAGCCAACGCCGCCGGTCAACGAGTTCTTTGTGCATAATGGCAATTTGCCCGGCGGGACCGCCAAATGAAATAAAACCAAGTTTCAACCAAAAGCGAAAGGCTTCCCAGAATCCAACGACGCGAACGGCGGGAAGATTGTCGGCATCGTTCGGCGCGTCAACGCTTCCCGGCACAAAATTTGTGTTTTTTCCGTTAATCATTATCTTCGCGTTCTTTGGTTTCCGGCGGCTTAAAATTAATTTGTTGCCGGTCGTTTAAGTATTAAAAAAGCATGTAAGATTTCAACTCAAAAAGACATAACTTCAGAAAGTAAGGACATTAAGCGATTCGGGTTTTAAGAAAATGTAAAAATTGTCGGTATCTTAATTTAACGGGAACCAGGAGCTTAAATTAAAAATTACAGCAAAGTAGAGGTCGAAGCCACGATAAGTTTATAAGTGAGAGAAATATATTAACGCCAAAATTTTCTTTTTAACTGATACTTTTTGGCTTTTACTTACGCGTTAAGAGATATGGAAAATTATCACCCAGTAAATCAGCGCCGCGCTGACGGCGTTTTTCACACGGACGAAATTATTATTCGGCAATTTAACTGCAAGTTCGCCTTACGCGGCTTAAATTAAAGTCGCGCCTTATCTTGCTAAAATGATTTTACAAAATCGCGCCTTATGGCAGAGCCGCCAGGGTGTCCGACAGTTTTTCGACAACCAGCAACAATGTCTTACCGGATTGGGTCAATTGTCCCGCCGTTGCCTGGTCTTCCGCGACGCCCGTCATTTCGGCTATTCCCTGAATTTGAAAAAGGTAATTTTTGAGCGCCGGTTTTGTGCGAAACTCAATTTCCAGGGCGGCTAATCCGGCACGCAGATTTTTGATGGTCGAAACAACGGCTTGCTTGTTTCTTGCGTTCAGTTCAGGCGCGCTGGACGATGCTTTTTTCGCCGCAATTTCTTGGTCAAGGTCCTCGATCACTCGCGCCACACCGCCCAAATTAAAAATAAATTTAGAAACATTTTTTATCTGCGTCGAAACTTTTTGGGCGCCTGCTTTGAGTTCAACGGTTGTCATTGAAGAGGTTGAAGACACCGGAGTCTTAGTTCTCTTGCCAGTCGTTCGGCGTTTTTGCGCGGCTGCCGAAATGCTTAGGCAAAGTACACAAATTAAAACTGTCAATAATTTTGTAAAATTCTTGTTTATTTTCATATCGATATTTCACTCAGGTTCGTAAATTTACACGGAAGACTTTATCATTAATTAAAGATGCAGAAAAGACAAATCCAAGTTTGCCGTCTCGGTCGCGTCACCTATGATAAAGGTTTGCGTCTGCAAAAAGAACTTGAACGGGAAGTTATCGAGAAGCGAGAATCGGATTATTTACTGCTGCTCGAACATCCGCACACGTTTACAATCGGGCGCAGAGGCAAAGAAAACGGTGTTTTAGCAAACGACGAGACGCTAAAAAAACTCGGCGTTTCCGTTTTTGAAACGAACCGCGGCGGCAAAGTTACTTATCACGGACTCGGACAAATCGTCGGTTATCCGGTAATTAGTCTTTCACCTGAACGCGAAGATGTCCACAAATATGTGCGTGATTTGGAAGAAGTTTTAATTCGTACGTTGTTTGATTTTGGCATCGAGGCTAAAAGACTTGAAGGTTTAACCGGCGTTCACACGCGCGAGGGAAAGATTGCGGCAATTGGCGTTCACATCAAACGGTGGGTCACGACGCACGGATTTGCGCTGAACGTCAACACTGATTTGAGTTTTTTCGATTGGATAATTTCCTGCGAAGGTGAACCTGTCACTTCGATGGAAAAACTTGGCGGACGCGAGTTTGATTTGGCGGAAGTTGAGGATAAAATCATCGAAAAGTTTGTCGAAGTTTTCGGCGGTTCGATCCAGCAAAATTGAGATTTGAAAAACAGATTTTTTCTGTTAAGATTGTTGAACTACTAATAGCCCTGGGGCAACTTTTCAAAGGTGTTTCGGCATCTTGAACATTATAGATACCAATATCTAAAATCAAATAAAGCTATAATTTATTTAATAATAAAAGCGGGAAAATAATTTCCCTAGCCATAAAACGAGAAGGAATTACCGTTATGTCTAAAAAAACATTGATTCGCAACGTTGCGCTGACGACTTCAATAATTATTACGAGCGTTTCGATTGGATTTGCACAAGATAAAGAAAAGCCAAGTGAAGATATTTCAACGAAAGCTCGAAAGGTGCAAAAGGAAAAAGACAAAATTTATCAAAAATGGTCGTCCGAAGAAGTGGCTTATATTATTACGGCTGATGAAAAGAAAGCTTATAAAGCGCTTAAAACCGATGAAGAACGGGAAAGCTTTATCGAAAATTTCTGGCGCCGACGTGACCCGAATCCTGATACCGAAGAAAACGAATATCGGGAGCAATTCTTCGAGCGAATTGCTTATGCCAATGAGCATTATGCATCGGGTATTCCGGGCTGGAAAACGGACAGAGGACGTATCTATATCGCTTACGGCAAGCCGGATGGAGTAGAATCGCATCCTTCGGGCGGAAGCTATGACCGTCCGAGCTATGAAGGCGGCGGTTCAACCACTACCTATCCGTTTGAAACCTGGTTTTATCGCCATCTTGACGGTGTCGGCGACGGCATCGAAATCGAATTCGTTGACCCGACTGGAACAGGGGAATATCGCATTGCGCGCAATGCATACGAAAAAGATGCACTGGCAAATGTTCCGGGCGGCGGTTTGACGACTGCCGAACAGCTCGGAATAAATAGTAAAGGAGACCGTCAGCTCGGTGCCGGGCAAACTTATTACGGACGTGAACAGGATAATCCGTTCCGCCGTCTCGAAATTATCACTGCCCTGCAGCGTCCGCCGCAAGTAAAATTCAGCGACCTTCAAGGACTTGCCGGCGGTGATTCCGGAACAATTGATAATAATCCGCTCGCTTTTGATTTGCAGGTCGATTTTTTCCGTCAATCCGAAGAACGCGTGGTGACAGCTTTCACGGTGCAGGCAAACAATAAGGAACTAACTTTTGAACCGGTCGGCGGAGTTGAAACGGCGCGGCTAAATATTTTCGGCAGAGTGATGGCGGTTTCCGGCAAGCGTTCCGGCATATTTGAAGACTCGGTAGTCGCCAGTTCAACTGCTCAGGAACTTTCCGAAACGCGCGATCGCAAATCAATTTACCAGAAAGCGATTGCCTTAACGCCCGGAACTTACAAAGTTGACGTGGTTGTCCGCGATGTCGTCTCGGGTAACAAAGGCATCCGCAGCATCGGCTTTACTGTTCCGAAGTTTGAAGAAAGCAAACTTTCAACTTCAACTTTAATTTTAGCTTCAACGCTTCGTTCAACGACCGAGCGCGACATCGGCGGAAGTTTTGTTATCGGCGATGCCAAAGTGATCCCGAATATTGCCGGAACTTATAAAAAAGGACAAGATGTCGGCATTTATATGCAGGTTTATAATGCCGGTATTGATCAGACGACTCTGCGTCCGGCGGTTGATGTCGAATACATTTTGATGAAAGGCGGTAAAGAAATTTTGCGGCAGCCGGAAACTTGGGAAGGTTTAAGCGATTCGGGACAAAGATTAACTCTTGCCAGAATGATTCCAACCACGCAGATGGTGCCGGGCGATTATGAAATCAAAATTCGCATCAAAGACCGCACCAAAACTTCCAATAATCTGCTTGAGCCAACAGCGAAGTTTACGGTTATGCAGTAAACTTTTTGTAAATAAGTTTTATTTCGCCGACGTTTTTTATGAGAAATGTCGGCGTTTTTTATTTTGGATGCGTCTATACGAAAACTGCAAAAACTTCGTTTGAATAAAGCATTCCTTTCTGTGTCAGTCTCAAACGGTTATCGTTAACCTCAATTAATTCAAACTCTTGCAGACGTTTCAAATCTTCTTCGTATTCTTCTCTTAAATCAACATAAAAAAGATTTTGATAACTTTGCAGATTAATTCCTTCAGTCAGACGCAAGCCTAAAAAAACATATTCAGATTTTGCTTCTGTTTCAATTTCTTCAACAAGGGCGGAGTTATTTTCTTCAATTAACCGCACATATTTCAGAGTATCGCGCTCGTTGGCGTAACGTCTGTTTTGTCCGTCAAAGGAATGCGCCGAACAGCCAAAACCGAAAACCGCGTTAAGCGTCCAATATTTTGAGTTGTGGCGGGACTCGAAACCGGGCAGCGAAAAGTTTGAAATTTCATACTGCCGGTAGTTTTTTGCGGCAGTTTTTTCGAGCATTAATTCGTACATCGCGGCAACCAAATCTTCGTCCGGCAGAGGTTGTCGCCCGCTTCTTATTTGTTCGGCAAGCGGCGTGGCTTCGTGAATTTCCAAAATATAAAGCGACAGATGTTCTGGGTTTAGTTCAAGCGCGTAATCTAAATTTTGTTCCCAATCTTTTAAGTTCTGGCGCGGCAGACCGGCAATTAAATCAAAACTAACGTTTCTAAAATCAGCCTGCCGAAGAAGCTCGATTGTTTTGCGTACATCACGCGCCGTGTGTCTTCTGCCGAGCCGCCGGAGTTCCGCGTCGTCGAAAGTCTGTGCTCCGAAACTGGCGCGCGTTACACCCAAGTTTTTATATTCGCGCAACGAGTCCGGCGTGACGGTTGCCGGATTCATCTCCATCGTAATTTCCGCGCCCATTTGGACGGAAAACTTCTTGTGGATTGAATCGAGAATTTTTTCGACTTGCCGTGCGGTTAAAAGCGAAGGAGTTCCACCGCCAAAATAAATCGTGTCAATATTATTTGTCAAAACCGCAGGCGGTTGCGAGCGGTTAAACCCAAAAAATTCAAAACTGTCGATTTCTTTCACAAGCGCGGAAACGTAACGCTCAACGGCGTTTGAATCCTTATAAACATCCGTCGCAAAATCGCAGTAAGAACAGCGCGAGCGGCAAAATGGAATGTGAAGATAAACGCCTGCTTCTCTCATTTTTTTGATTAAATTTGACTCATTTTTATTTATCAACCAGTTTGAAGGCTTTGCTGTTGGCAAAGGACTTTTCTCTACGCAGATGTGAGTCAATTTGCTTCTGTTTGATATTGACCAGTATTTGCCGTACTGCTTTATTCTTTTTCAAAATATTTTTTAATTTATCGGATGAAGATTGATTTATTTTGTTTTCCTCAGCGCTTCGCCAAATTTCCACGTAATCGCTTTGCTGCGGAGCTTTGGCAAAAAGCGACCGGCTCGCCGTTTTCTGTGCCAGAACCATTAGATAAACTTGTTTTTCGTTGATTAATTCAACGCGTCCTTTTATTTTTTTCGGGTCGGCAACTTCATACCACTTGCCGCGCACTTCCGCGGCGATCATTCTTTTCACCCGAAAACCGTTTTCTTCGCTTAACGCCCGATAAAAAAGCTCGGGACTAAATTGATAAAAACCGTGTCCGAGAAAGTTGTTGCCGCCGGTGATAACAATTAAATGTCCGCCGGTTTCGACCATTTCCATCGCGTTTGCCAGCGCGGTCGGAAAATTAAAAACGTGTTCGAGCGTCCCGCCGTCTAAAACAAGCGTAAATTTTTCTTTTAGCTCCGCACCGATTGGTTTGTTTAAATCGTGGAGAATCGCCGCGCCTTCGTAATCGGAAATGTCCATCGAAGAAACTTCCTCGGCGCCTAAAAAACGCAGGAATTCCGCGCCGGTTTCTATTTGATCAAAATTATTTAGCCGGAAGGTGTCGGACAAAGATTGATAGTCAGAGTTGAAAAACTGAAAAGCTTGATTGCCAAGCATCAACGATTTGTGAAAATCCACATTTCGCTCACGCGCTGAAAAAAGAAATTTGGCAACATCAAGATCAATTCCCATAATCCGATTCTACGCTGACTTTTAATTTTGCAATTGCGTTTCGAGTCCGTTTGTCCAGGTTTCTTCAAGCTCAAAAATTGAAGCGGAAATGACTTCCGTACCATTTATAAAAATCTTTAAATCTTCTTCACCGACTTTACCGATAACTTCAAAAGGGCAATTGTATTCCTTAGCGACGGCTTGAATCTTTTCAATATTTTCCGGCGAGAAACTGATCACAATGCGCGAAGGCGATTCTGAAAAAAGAAGAGCTTCATTTGATAAACTTTCATTCTTTAATTCGATGGTCGCGCCGGTCGCAACGCGATTAAGCGATGAAAAACAGCTTTCGGCGATTGCCACCGCCAAACCGCCGTCCGACGGGTCGTGCGCCGATTGCAAAAGGCATTCGTCGGCTAATTTCAGACACGTTTGCTGAACGCGGACTTCAAGTTCCAAATCAATTTTTGGAACTTCACCGGTTACAATTAATTCATCGGTTGAAAAACCTAAAATGGTTTGCGCATATTCGCTGACGCTTAAATCATCGTTTGTCAAGCCTAAAAGCGCAATCGAATCGCCTTCTTTTTTAAATCCCTGGGTAATGATTTTTTTTGTATTTTCGACGAGTCCGACCATTCCGATAACCGGTGTCGGCAAAATACCGCGCCCTTCGGTTTCGTTATAAAAGGAAACATTACCGGAAACAACCGGCGTTTCAAACGCTTCGCACGCCTCTTTTATGCCGTCAATCACGTCCGAAAAAGACCGCATTACTTCCGGACGTTCAGGCGAAGCAAAATTCAAACAATTGGTAATCGCAATCGGCTTCGCGCCCACACAGACCACATTTCGCGCGCCTTCGGCAACCGCTAATTTCGCCCCTTCCAACGCGTTAACCGCCACAAAACGAGCGTTCCCATCAAGACACATCGCAATCGCCCGCCGCGTTTCCTTTATTCGCACAACCGCCGCGTCCGCCCCCGGCAAAATCGCCGTATTAGTGCGAACCATATAATCGTACTGCGTGTAAACCCAATGCTTTGAGCAGATGTTCGGCGCGGCGAGAAGCATTCTTAAAGTGTGTTCAAAGCTCAAAGTTCTAGGTTCAAAGTTAGTTTGAATCTGAGAAGTTGACTTTGAACTTTGAACTTCAGGCTTTGGACTTTGAACTTGAAACTTTGAACCGTCCATCGGACGCTCATATTTCGGCGCTTCATCCGTCAGCGCGTCAACCGGCAGATCGGCAACCATTTCCCCGTTGTGAAAGATTTTCAAACGATTTCCCTCAACGACTTTGCCGACGACAACTGCATCCAAGTCCCATTTACTGAAAATATCGACAATTTGTTTTTCACGACCTTTGTGCGCAACAATCAGCATTCGTTCCTGCGATTCCGACAAAAGCATTTCGTAAGCAGACATCCCGGTTTCGCGCTGCGGGACAAGCGTCAAATCGAGTTCGAGACCGGTTCCGGCGCGCGCCGCCATTTCCACCGACGATGAAGTTAAACCGGCTGCGCCCATATCCTGAATTCCTTCGATTGCGCCCGAACGCATCGCTTCGAGGCACGCTTCGAGCAGAAGCTTTTCCAAAAACGGGTCGCCGACCTGCACTGTCGGACGTTTTTCCATCGCTTCTTCATCAAACTCGGCAGAAGCCATCGTCGCGCCGTGAATTCCGTCACGCCCCGTCTTCGCGCCGACATACAAAACAGGATTTCCCACACCTGATGCTTTGCCGAAAAAAATCTTGTCCTTGCGAACAATACCCAATGCAAAAGCATTAACGAGCGGATTTAAGTTGTAGGCTTCATCAAAAACGACTTCGCCGCCGACCGTCGCCACTCCGAAGCAGTTTCCGTAATGAGCTATTCCCTCAACGACACCCTTTAAGATTGATTTATTACGATTGCCGTGTTTTTTATCGTCCAATTTGCCGAATCTGAGCGAATTCATCGCCGCGATGGGTCGCGCCCCCATCGTGAAAACGTCCCTTAAAATACCGCCGACGCCGGTTGCCGCACCCTGAAACGGCTCAATAAAACTCGGATGATTGTGCGATTCGACCTTGAAAGCAACACACCAGTCGTCGCCAATATCGACAACTCCGGCGTTCTCGCC
Organism: Acidobacteriota bacterium; assembly: GCA_030857305.1. Taxonomy (GTDB): domain Bacteria; phylum Acidobacteriota; class Blastocatellia; order Pyrinomonadales; family Pyrinomonadaceae. The sequence goes on along the minus strand of JALZOH010000001.1, from coordinate 7,468 downwards.
CGGCGGAACAATCACGCATTTCCCCTCTGTCGGAAGACGCTTGAGATGAACACGCGAAGATTTATACGAACAATGTTCCGACCACATCACGCTGAAAACGCCGAGTTCGGTCAAATTCGGCTCGCGCTCTAAAATCTGTTTGATTTTTTCGTATTCTTCTGGGGTTAGATTATGCGTTTTAACAATTTCGGGTGTGATAGCGGAATTATTCATTGTTAATGCTCTCTGACAAGAAAATCTCGTTTAAAACAAAAAAGAGAGTTTATGCGTTTCAGACTGGTTTTTCAAATCTGCACCGCTAAACTCTCCGATGATTTTTAACGTAAAGCTAATTTTTGCTGACTTTAATTTGTGTTTTGGTTAAAGCTTTTTCAATTTCCGGCAGTAAAATCTCAAGTTTGACTTTTCCCTGTCTTGAATAAAGAGTTTCACCTTTTTCGTTAAAAAGAATCGTGTACGGCAAACCGCCTTGCCACTGTTTTGAAACCGAAGCGATTGCAATTTCCTCACTCGCGGTTTTAAGCAAATAGGCAGGCATTTCCGCTTTCATTTCAGCTAAAAACTTTGGCACATCCCGGTTGATTTCCGCTAAATCGTCAAGGGAAACGGTAATAAAATCAATCTTCCCTTTATAGTCTGCGTCAATTTTTACAAGGTCTGGAAATTCTTCGCGACACGGGTCGCACCACGTCGCCCAAAAATTTATGAGCAGAGGTTTAGCCGTTTCTCCTTCGCGTTTAAGCAGATTTTTGAGTGCAGCGTCGTCAATTTGCGTTACTTTCGGCAAATTCGTAACGACGTTTTTTTTGACGAAGACTTTTTTACTACTCTTTTTTGCTCGATGTTTTTGGGCGAATGTTTCTATTAAATTAACCTGCGTGAAAGCGAAAATAAGTCCAAGTAAAATAAAGAATTTTTTCGCCTTCACCTGATTTGTTAAAAACTTTTTCATCTGTATTTAATTCGCCCTTACTCAACTCGCTTAATCGTACAGCCGAAAGCATTAGCGCTCGTTTTAGCAATCATCTTTCCGCTCAAAGATAATTCAAGCGCGTCGCGCAAATAGTTGTTAGAGATGCTTTTACCTGAGCGGTCGTTATCAATCGCGCCTTCGTACAACAAAACATTTTTGGAGCTGAAATAATAAATTTCAGGCGTCACATTCGCACCGAATTTGTCGGCTAAAACATTTCCTTTATCAATCAGCACGGGAAACTTATACTTTTCTGCCGCATGAGTTTTGACTCGTTCGGCTGATTCGGTCGAATTTGAGTTAATCCCGATTACATTAACGCCCTTTGCTTTGTAATCTTCGGCAAGCTTCACGATTCTTTCGTCATAACCTTTAACCACCGGACACTGAACCGAAAGGAAAATGACAATCGCGCCGTTCTTCCCCTTCAAATCGTTAAAAGATTGTTCTTTACCGTTTGTGTCCGGCAACTTAAAATTTTCCAAAGTCGAGCCAATAGCAAAATCACCGATGGCACTGACCTTTGAAAAAGAAACGAGTGCGGCAATCGCAAAAACCGCCGTAAATAAAACACTTAACCGCTTCATTTTTGTATAACTCCTTTTTATTTTTGAGAACAATTAATCTTAACAATCCATTGATGTTATTAACAAGCAAAAAATCGAAAAGTATTTTTAGTTAAGCTGTATTGATGGTTGTTTGAGAAGCTTCTTTGAAAAGTTTCGACGGAAAAAGTATTAACTAAAGATTTTCGGCACACGTTTATTCAGACTTTTTGGAAGAAGAATTTCCATTGCATCATCAACCGTCACGATTCCGGCGATTTCGCCTAAATCGTCAACTACCGGGAGCGCAAGAAGATTATACTCGGCGATAATTTGGGCGGCTTCTTTTGAATCGTCATCGGGATGTGCAAACTGAAATTTGTCGCGCATCACTTCGGAAAGTGAACATGCCGGGTCAGCGAGAATCAAACTACGGAGAGTAATAATTCCGACGAGTTTCCAGGAATTTTCTTCTTCGACAACATAGATGTAATAAATCATATTCGGCGTTTCAGCCATTTCCCGCAGCCGCGCAATCGCCAGCGAAACTGTTAAAGTTTGAGGAAAAGCGACAAACTCGGTAGTCATCAAACCGCCCGCCGTGTCTTTGTCAAACGGAAGCAGTTCGGCGACATCCGCCTTTTCTTCTTCTTCCATCAAATCGAAAAGTTCCTGCGCTTTTTCTTCCGAAAGTTCGCCGAGCACATCAACCGCGTCGTCCGGCGACATTTCTTCCAAAATATCGGCGGCGCGTTCGTTGTTCATTTCTTCTAAAATGCGCGCCTGATTTTCGGTCGACATTTCCTCGAGCGTGTCGGCGGCTGTTTCATCGTCCAGAGATTCAACTATTCCCGTGCGGTGAATCGGCGAGAGAGATTCGGCAAGCTGCGCGATTTCAACCGGGTGAAGTCTTGAAAGTTTGTTTTTTGAGGATTTAAGTTGGACGGCGGCTCTCGATTTATCCGTCGCCAGATACCCGACATCCGCCCAATCGAGAACTTCGACCGGACGGTTGCTTCCGTAAAATCCAGTCGGCATAAGGCGGCGCAGAAAGCCTTGCAGACTAACATCGGCGCCCGTCACGCGCCACTGGTTGCCGACTTCAATTATTTGAACGTCATTGACTCGCACGACGCGTTTTCCGTCAACGTCAATTAACTGATTATCCAAAACATCTTTCGCGAGCAGCACTTCATTTTTACGCCGAGAAAACGGGCTCAAATCAATTGTCTCAGAATTCATTTTCGCGCCGCTTTCGCCGAACGAAGAAATTTTTGACTGCGGCATAAAAAAATTTCGGCGTCGGTAACGCGCGACCAATCCGATGACGGGCGGATATTCTTCTTCTCCAAAGCGCACAATAACATCTTTGATCACCGCAATCTTTTCGCCCCCGGCATCGAAAATCGGCTGACTCAAGATTTGCGATAAATAAAGCATAACCCTAAAGATAAACGATGTTTGCCAAACTTTGAAGTGTAAGGAAGAGTTTTGTAAACGAATACGATTTTAGTTAATAATAATTACCTGGCTACACATTGCCCCAGCCGCTTACTCCGGCTTTTGATGTTTTTTGTGAGAAAATTACAAGTGTTGTATGATAAAGAGTTCAAAGTCCGAATCACCAACTTTGAACCTTGAACTTTGAACTCAATTGTATGTTTTGCACAAAATGCGGCACGAATAATTCGGACACGGCAATCTACTGCCAGAAATGCGGTTCGATGATTGAAGCCGAAGAAGAAACGCGGATTGCACGCCCGCCAAAAATTGATCTACCAACAGCTGAGAATTCCGAAACACAAATCTTTTCAATTAGTCCAACCGCAATGTTTGTTAAAATCGGATATGGTTTAGCGATAATTGGCGCGTTGCTCCTCGTCGCTTTTTTATTTTCTTTTGAACAAATAATCGGAATCAAAATACACTGGCTGATTTCCGTTTTAGCGGGATTTCCGCTGCTTTTGATTCCCGCTTTTTTCCATCTCAAGCAAAAGCTCGTGCGTTATACTTTAACTGATTCCAAAATTGTGATTGACCAGGGCTTGATTTCAAAACAGACGCGCAACGTGCCGCTTGGCAGAATCCAGGACGTGACCGTTTCGGCGACGATTTTCCAGCGAATGCTCGGTTTTGGTAATCTCGTTATCGAAAACGCCAACGAAACGGGCGGCAGAGTCGTCTTGAAAAACATAAATTCACCAAAGAAATACGCGGACGTTTTGCTCAGACAAATGCGTCTTCTCAACAAATAACGAATAATTCTGATAGCGAGCTACAGTCGGTTAAATGCCCGCTAACCGTTATTTACTATTCATTATCCATATGAAAAAAATCTTTGTCACCGGGGGAGCCGGATTTATCGGCTCAGCATTTATACGTTTAATTCTTAACGAAACAGTCGATGTTGAAATCATTAATTTCGACGCGCTGACATATGCCGGAAATCTTGATAATTTAGACGGATTAGACCAGGCGCGCCACAAATTTATTAAAGGCAATATCTGCCATAAAGAAGAAGTTTTCAGCGCTTTGCCTGATGAAGCGGAAGCAATTTTTAACTTTGCCGCCGAATCGCACGTTGACCGCTCAATCACGTCAGCCAGCGAATTTGTCCTAACAAATGTTCTCGGAACGCAAATTTTACTCGACGCGGCGCGGGCGAAAAATGTCAGGCGTTTTGTGCAGATTTCGACCGATGAAACGCAAGGCACTTTGCCCGAAGATGAAAACGCATTTTTCACCGAAGAATCGCCCTTACAACCGAATTCGCCATACGCCGCCTCGAAAGCCGCCGCCGAACATTTTGTTCGCGCCGCCCACGAAACATTCGGCGTTGATACGATAATTACACGCTGCGGCAACAATTACGGGCAGCGTCAGTTTCCCGAAAAACTTATCCCTTTGATGATTGCCAATGCGATGAACGACGAGCCTCTGCCAGTCTACGGCGACGGAAAAAATGTGCGTGACTGGATTTTTGTCGAAGACCACGTTCACGCCATCCGGCTGGCGTTTGAGAAAGGAAAATCCGGGGACAGTTATAACATCGGCGCGAGAAACGAACGGCAAAACCTGGAAGTTGTCCGGTCAATTCTCGACGCGCTAAATAAGCCGCACAGCTTGATAAAATTCGTTACCGACCGCCCGGGACACGACCGGCGTTACGCAATTGATCCGGCAAAGGTTGAAAGCGAACTCGGTTGGAAACCGCAAACCTCCTGGGAAAAAGGCTTGCAGAAAACAATCGAGTGGTACAGGGAAAACACCGAATGGGTAAACCGAATCCGCAACGGCGCGTATCGAGATTATTATAAAAAGCAATACGGCGCAGCATTAAACTAAAATTGCAGATTAACATCCAAAATTTCCAGCGAGTTTTATGAAAGTTTTAATCACCGGGGCAAACGGTATGGTGGCACGCGCAACGACTACCCATTGTCAATCAATCGGCGATGAAGTTTTGCCGGTCACGCGCCAGGAGCTCGACATTTCCAGCCGAGAGGCGGTATTTGATTTGTTGAAACGCGAAAAACCCGAAGCTGTTTTGAACTGCGCCGCTTTTACAGACGTTGACGGCGCGGAAACGAATCGGGAAATTTGTTTTGCCGCAAATTCAGACGGCGTTGAAAACCTGGCGCTGGCTTCAAAAAAAATAGATGCGGCTTTTGTCACTATTTCTACCGACTACGTTTTTGACGGCGCGAAAAATGATTTTTATACGCAGCGCGACACGCCAAATCCGCAGGGCATTTATGCCAAATCAAAACTGGCGGGCGAACAACGTGCGCGAAATGTTTACGCCCGTTCAATCATTGTGAGAAGCGGCTGGATTTATGGACGCGGCGGCACGAATTTTCTGAGCGTAATGCACAAACTTCTGGCAGAAGGAAAACAAATTAAAGTAATTTCAGATTCTTACGGCACGCCAACTTCTGCTGTTGATTTAGCGCGTCGCCTGCGTGAACTTGCCGAACTTGATTTGCCCGGCGTCTATCACGTGACCAACAGCGGGAGAGGAGCTTCCTACGCTGGATTTGCGAGAAAAGTTTGTGAATTAGGAAACTTTGACAAAAATCTTTTGCAAGTCGTTTCGGTGAACGATTTAAAACGCCCCGCCCCGCGCCCCATAAGCTCAAAGCTACGATGTCTTTTTAGCCAAAAATTCGGACTTTCTCCCCTGCCGGATTGGGAAAAAGCCCTCTTAGAATTTTTGTCTGCCAGGCGAATTTAATTTTTTGTATTATGAGCGGCGAAAACGTTTTCATCTTCCATCACTTCTTCCATCATCGGAGTAGTGTCGTCGTGCACATAATAATTACTGTAACCGTAACCGTAATATCCGTATTCAACCGAGTTTGCTTTGACACCGTTGAGGACAACGCCATAGATTCTCGCGCCGATAATACTTAAACGCTGTTTGAAGCGGCGCATCAGATGGATTGAACTCTTGCCAGCCATTGCAACCAGTACCACGCCGTCAACTTGAGTTGAAAGAATTGCCGCGTCGGTAAAGGAAATCGCCGGCGGCGAATCAATCACAATATGCTTAAAATTCCCTCGCAGAAATTGCAGAAGATTTTTCATCTCGTTTGAACTGAGCAGTTCAGCCGGATTGGGCGGAATCGGTCCGCTGGTAATAACCTTTAATTTTGGTAAGCCTGGAAATGGTTTGAGTAAATTATCCGGGTTTTTTTCACCCGACAGGTAATTTGTCAGACCGCTGATATTTTCCAGTCCAAAATGTTGATGAAGACGCGGACGACGCAAATCACAGTCAACAATGACAACATCCGCGCCGGATTGAGCGAGTGTAATTGCGGTGTTGATCGCAGTGGTTGTTTTGCCTTCGGCAGGCTGTGAAGAAGTTACCAGAATGGTCTGCGGCGGCTTCCCGGCAGAAGAAAACAGTAGCGAGGTTCGCAAATGGCGATATGCTTCAGCCGATGCCGAACGATTATCCTCAAGAGCAATAAGCGCATTAGAGCTTGCCGCCGAGCCGCCGTTTTTGTTTTGTATCGGAATTAGTTTCCGTTTGTCAGTAAAGCTTTGGTGCGGAATTAAGGCAAGGGTCGGCAGACCTAAATATCTGCCGACATCATCTGAGGATTTAACCGAATCATCGAGGTAATCGAGGAGAAATGCCAAACCGATGCCCGCCGCTAATGAAATTAACAGAGCAATCAAAATATTACGACCTCTGCTGGGACCAACTAAAATCGGGACTTTTGGCGCCGGAGATGAAATCTTCAAATTATCCGGTTTACTGCTTGAGACCAGCAATTCAAGTTCTTTTTGTTTTTGCGTATAAGTATCGAGTAACTGACGATTAGTTTCGAGTTCCCGGGTCAACGTCATTAAGCGAGTTTCCGCCACTCCCTGCCGGTTGGCTGAAGAAATTTCTGCTTCGTAAGCGCTTTGAAGTTGGGCTTCGCGTTTTTGTGCCGCTTCGAGCTGCGCCCGCATACCGGTTAAGACTTCTCTCGACACGTCTTGCGTCACTTTTTTCTCTTCCTGATTGACATAGGTTGAACTTTCCAACTGTTTTTTCTTGAGAGTTTCTTCACGTTTTTTAATCTCTTCGTTGAGTGCGATAACTTCTTTATATTCTTCGGTATAACGAGCAAGAAGATTACTTCTTTTAGCTATTAAATCTTGAATCCCGGTATTGAGAACTTGAATATCGTCTTCTAACTTTGCCTTTCGCTCAGCAAACCGCGAACGCATACCTGTAACGGCTTCGTTTTTTCCGAGGAGGGCAAAAATCTGGTCGCCGGCACGTATCGCTGCTTCGTAATCGGCTTCAATTTTTCGTCTTTCATCTCTTGCTCCCAGTAATTGTCCGCTGATAGTTTGAAGTCTGCTGGCATTAAAATCCTCCCCTTTAACGCCGGTTAAAGGTATGTTGTTTGAACTCCGTTCAGCAATTTGTTGTTGAGCTTGTGTCGCA
>JALZOH010000064.1 GCA_030857305.1 Acidobacteriota bacterium | reverse complement strand
GGAAATTTCGGATTATGCGCGTGTTGTTCAAGATAATTGATTTCAAAATCTTCTTCAAGATATGAAAAAAGTTTGCTGTAAGTTTTGGCGGGAAAGCCATTGGCGTGAGCAAAATGAATTATTTCTTTCAACATTACTTTTTATTGATCAATTCCCAATAACCGACATCGATCCATTTATTAAACTTAAAACCGACTTCCCGAAAATGCGCCACTTTTTCAAAACCGAATCGTTCGTGAATTTTGATGCTCGCTTCATTCGGCAAAGCGATTCCGCCGATTATCGCATGAACATCTATTTTGGATAATTCTTCAAGCAATTTTTCATAAAGTTTTGTGCCGAAGCCTTTTCCTTTCGTGCCGTTTTTCACATAAACCGAAATCTCGACCGATCTTCGATAAGCGCAGCGCGATTTGTATTTCGCGGCGTAGGCATATGCCAAAATTTCATCGTTTTCTTCCGCGATAATATATGGATAATTTTTGATAATCTCGCCGATGCGTTTTTGCATTTCCCCAAAATTTACTGGCTCGGTTTCAAATGTGTGATGCGTGTTCTGGACGTAAAAATTGTAGATTTCGGCAATTTGTTCCGCATCGATAATTTCAACTTGACGAATGTTCATTACTTTATTGGCAAACCAAAGGCTTGACGAACAGTTTTTCTAATCAAGCGGCAATGTTTGACGGCTTCGCTTGCCTCGGATTTGTTCGATGAACTTCCCGGATAGCGATACTTTACCGCAAAGATTGTCAGAAAAGCACAACTGTTTTGCAGATTTGACCAATTCGGCTCGACCGTTAAAATTGAATTTAGCAAATGCAAAAGATTATGAGTTTTGGCAAATTTAATTCTGGCTTCTTGGAGGCGTGCTTTCAAATACTTTTCAGCCGATTGTTGAGCGTGAAAACAAGCTGCATCATAATTGGGATTTTTTCGCGCTCGGCTTTCACGTAATAATGTCGTCCAATCGCCTTCAGCTTTGTCAACCCATTCTTGCGTTATCGCTTTCATACAAGACCTTTCCTTGTTCCATAATTTCGCGCATAAAAAAATCTTCCATTTCGATTCGTGCACCAACCTGTTCGGAAGTCCGAACAAGTAAATCAAGCGGTATCTTAGTTTTCAAACTGAGAAGAATTTCAACCCCTTTGTAGGCGTTGTCTCCTTCAAACGGCATTATCACAAGCAAATCAACATCCGAATCCTCATTCGGTTTGCCATAAGCGTGCGAGCCGAACAGAATAATTTTTTGCGGATTAAAGTTTTCGACAATCTGCCGACACAAACTTTGAATTTCTTTGGCGTTTTTCTTCATCAATTTGAAATATACTTTTTCAATTCAAATTTCGCAACGGATTCGAGATGAACTTCGTCCGGTCCGTCGGCGAGCCGCAGAGACCGCGCATAAATCCAAAAATTAGCGAGCGGAAAATCCTGGCAAACTCCGCCGCCGCCGTGTGTTTGAATCGCGCGGTCAATAATTTTTAAAGCCATCTGCGGCACAACCGCTTTGATCATCGCAATTTCGCGCCGGGCATCTTTAATTCCTATTTCGTCCATCAGCCACGCGGTTTTTAAAACCAGAAGGCGCGCTTGTTCGATTGCCAAACGCGATTCGCTAATCCATTGGCGGACAACGCCTTGTTCGCTGATTTTCTTGCCGAAAGCAATTCTGTTTTGAGCGCGCCCGGTCATCAATTCCAAAGCGCGTTCGGCAGTTCCAATCATTCGCATACAATGATGGACTCGCCCCGGACCGAGCCGCCCCTGCGCGATTTCAAAACCACGACCTTCGCCGAGAAGCAGATTTGCCCGAGGCACGCGCACGTCTGTAAAAGAGATTTCGGCGTGTCCGTTTGGCGCATCGTCGAAACCGAAAACATTTAAGATTCGCTCAACCTTTACGCCGTCCGCATCCATCGGAACAAGAATCATTGATTGCTGCAAATGTTTCGCGGCATTTTCATCGGTTTTACCCATAAAAATGGCGAGTTTGCAGCGCGCGTCGCCGCCGCCGGTTGACCACCACTTTCTGCCGTTTAAAATATAATCATTGCCGTTTCTTACTATTGATGAACGAATGTTTGTCGCGTCGGACGAAGCTACCTCCGGCTCGGTCATCGCAAAACACGAGCGAATTTCTCCGTTCAAAAGCGGTTTTAACCAAGTTTCTTTTTGCTCGTTAGTTCCAAAGCGTTCGAGAACTTCCATATTTCCCGTGTCGGGAGCGGAGCAGTTAAAAACCTCCGCCGACCAGATGACTCTGCCCATCATCTCGGCAAGCGGAGCGTATTCGAGATTCGATAAACCGGAGACTTCCGGCAAAAATAAATTCCATAAATTATCCGCTCGCGCTTTTAGTTTTAATTCTTCAATAAGCTCGGACGGCTTCCACCTGTCGCCCGAATTTATTTCGTCTTCAAAACGTTTTTCGTTCGGATAAATGTGCGCGTCCATAAAGGCTTGCAGTTTGTTTTGCAGTTCGCGGGTTTTCGTTGAATAATTGAAGTCCATAATTTTGGAAAATAAAATCACAGATTAGCACAGACAAACCGGGATAAAAATTTATGAGATGGGAATATAAAACCGCAAAACTTAAAGTCGAAGGATTTTGGGGACCTAACTTTAATCCAGAGGAAACCGATAAAATTTTTGATCAGTGAGGTGCTGAAGGATGGGAATTAGTTTCGGCATTCGATATTAACGAAGGTGCAGGATATTCAAAAGAGGTTGTTTTTATTTTTAAAAGACCTTTGTAAAGCTGATTCAGTTAATTTATGTTAAGTCCGGATACAAAACCAATGCGCCAGGGAGAAGAGTTAAACGAAGCAAATCTGCAAGCGTTTCTGCGCGAAAATCTCGATCTAAAATCTGATGAAATTGAAATTTTACAATTTCCCGCCGGAAGTTCAAATTTAACTTACCTTGTAAAAATTGATGGCGAGGAATTCGTTTTGCGCCGTCCGCCATTCGGCAACACTGTTAAATCAGCGCATGATATGAAGCGGGAGTTTGACGTTTTAGGAAAACTCTCAAAAGTTTACAAGCCCGCGCCGAAGCCGCTCGTTTATTGTGCTGATGAAAATGTTGTCGGCTCGGAATTTTATTTGATGGAACGGCGCAAAGGTTTGATTATTCGCGGAAAATCGCCCAAAAATTTAGAAGAATCGAAGGTTTTACAACGACAAGTTTGCGAATCTTTTATTGAAAATTTGGCTCAGCTGCATCTTCTAGATTATGAAAAAATTGGTTTGAGCGAACTCGGACGACCCGAAGGTTATGCAACTCGCCAAGTCGAAGGCTGGACGAAACGCTATTTTAACGCGAAAACCGATGATCACGCCGAATTCGAAACGACCATCAAATGGCTTTATCAAAATATTTCAAACGAGTCGGGCGCCGCGCTCGTCCATAACGATTACAAATTCGATAACCTAATGCTTAACCCGGAAAATTTACCCGAAATCGCGGCAGTTTTGGATTGGGAGATGACGACTGTCGGCGATCCTTTAATGGATTTGGGAACAACACTCGGTTATTGGATGTCGATGGATGCGGGCATGGAGATGCTTTCGATGCCGTTTAATCCGCGCGTTTTGATGGAAAATATCTCTCGCCAAGAGTTGGTTGAAATCTACGAAGAAAAGTCCGGCAAAAACATATCGAATATTTTGTTTTATTACGTTTTCGGCACGTTCAAAATCGCCGTCATCGCCCAGCAAATCTATTTCCGCTATGCTCGCGGCTTTACCCAAGACAAACGTTTTGCGACGTTTAATCGCTTTGTTAACGCGCTTGGAAAAATCGCTTTAAAGGCAATCGAGACAGAAAAGATTTAGCTAAAGATTTAACAAATATCAGCAAATTATCGACGCTTTTTACCCTTGATATTTGTGTAATCGGCGGTTTCAATTCGCTAACGACTAGCTCTCTTCAAAATTAACGATTTTCTGGCGCGAACGGTTTACGTTCAACTGTAAAACATCGGGGCGCGAGTAATGTCCAGCGGCGTCAAAGTTATGCCGTTCTTCGCGCACTCTTTGGTGACTGATTTCCGCGACCAGAAGTTTTTCCACGCCGCAGAAAGGTTCAATAATCCATTTGCCGTCGGGCGCGGCGAGACAAGTTCCGCCGTCAGTTAAAACGTCGGGCGCGTTTTCAAGGATTTTATCAAGATGAATTGTTTCAGCCGGAAAATCTTCTTTTCGCATGAGGCAAGAAACCGACGCGACAAACGAGCGCGATTCTTTGGCGATAAAGCGCGTAATATCGTCGGTGTTACGGCGGCTTCCCGGAAACACGCAGACGTGAAAATCTTCGCCCTGCGCGTAGAGCGCGGTTCGCGCCAGGGGCATCCAGTTTTCCCAGCAATTTAAGCCACCGACGGTGAATGCGCCGATTTGATGTACGCGCAAACCGTTGCCATCGCCGATTGACCACGCCAAGCGTTCTTCATAAGTCGGGATCAATTTTCTCTGGACGGATTTTATTTCGCCATCGCAGTCAATAAAAATTAGCGAACAGTAGAGACTGTGACCACCGCGTTCGGGCGGTTTTTCAACTGTCCCGATGTAAAGCGCCATTCGTTTTTCCCGCGCTAAATCCCGCAACGGCTGTAAATCGCCGCGCTCAATAACGACCGCTTGATTGGCGTATTCGGCAAAAAATTCTTTTTGAACCGAAGAATTAAAAACCGCGCCGCCCGTCAGTTCCAGCCACAACGGATATCCCGGCACGCACGCTTCGCCGCCCAACACAACGATTTCGCAATTTTGCGCCGCTGCGTCTTCCGCGAACGCCAAAACTTTATCGAGCGTTTTTTGACGGTTAAACCAAACGGGTGCAAACTGTGCAAGTCCGATTTTTAAATTTTCCGAATTTTTTTCATTTTTCATTTTGTCTCTCAAGTTTGACATCATTCATCAAACTCAAGCAAGATTTGAATATATCTTTTTCACACGAGGAACTGCCGCAATGAAACTCAATTCGATGTCTTACAGTCTGCCCGACAAACTCGAAAACGCCGTCCAGACAACGTTTGGCGAATGGAACAAGGAAAATAAAATCTCCCGCATTTGGGGAAAAGACGCTTCGGTTTGGACTGGCGATGACGAAGCAAAATGGCTCGGCTGGCTCGAAGCGGTCAAAACGGAAACGAATGATTTGCAGAATTATCGTGATTTTGCCGCAGACACAAAAGATTTTGCGAGCATCGTTTTGCTCGGAATGGGCGGTTCGTCTCTGGGTCCTGAGGTTTTTGCGATTACTTTCGGAAAACAAAGTTTTTATATTCTCGATTCAACCGTTCCCGCGCAAATAAAATCGCTCGAAAACAAAATCGATTTAGCGAAAACGCTTTTTATTGTCGCTAGCAAAAGCGGCTCAACGCTTGAGCCGAATACTTTTAAGCAATATTTTTATCAAAAAGTCGTTGAAATTGTCGGACACGAAAACGCCGGGAAACAATTCGTGGCGATTACCGATCCCGATTCAAAAATGCAAAAGGTCGCCGAGCGCGATAATTTTCGTAAAATATTTTTCGGCAACCCGGAAATCGGCGGAAGGTTTTCCGTTTTATCAGCTTTCGGACTCGCCCCGGCGACGGCGATGGGAATTGATGTCGAAGATTTTTTAAAGCGGGCGGGCGAAATGGTTGAGGCTTGCCAGTCGCCCGTACCAGGCGAAAATCCGGGCGCGATTTTGGGAACGATTTTAGGTGTTTGCCAAACCTTCGGGCGCGATAAATTGACGATTTTTACCGCCCCTGAAATCCGAGATGTCGGTGCGTGGCTCGAACAGCTGATCGCCGAATCAACGGGCAAAAACGATATTTCGATAATTCCGGTTGACCGCGAGCCTCTGCTCGAAGCCGCTGACTACGGCGACGATAGAATTTTTGTTCACCTTAAGCTCGAAGATTCGGCGCCGGACGAAGCGGATAAATTGTTTGACATTCTGGAAGCCAGCGCCCAACCCGTTGTGCGTATAAAGCTGGCTGACAAAATGAATCTCGGACAGGAATTCTTCCGATGGGAGTTTGCAACAGCAGTCGCCGGCTCGATAATGCAAATCAATCCGTTCAATCAACCGGATGTTGAGTCTGCAAAAATCGAAGCGAAAAAATTGACCGAAGAGTACGAAGAAAAAGGCGAATTGCCCGATGAGACACCGTTTTATGAAGAAAGCGGAATCAAGCTTTTCACCGGCGAAAAATACGCCGCGCAATTAGAAGAGTATGCGGAAGGCGAAAAATCCCTGAAAAAATATCTCGCCGCGCATCTGGCGCATTTACAGGAAAACGATTATTTCGCACTGCTCGCTTATATTGAAATGAATTCGGAAAACGAAAAACTCGTTCAAGCAATTCGCACAAAAGTTTTAGAAACCAAATTGACCGCAACTTGTCTCGGTTTCGGACCGCGCTTTCTGCATTCTACCGGACAAGCTTACAAGGGCGGCACAAACAACGGCGTATTTTTGCAAATCACGTCCGACGACGCGCTTGACCTGGACGTTCCCGAACAAAAATATACTTTCGGCGTGGTGAAAGCGGCGCAGGCACGCGGCGATTTTCAAGTTTTATTAGACAGAGAAAGGCGCGCTTTGCGTGTTCATTTAAGCACGAACATAAAGCAAGATTTACAAAAATTGCTTGATTTAATCGAATAAACTTTTTACTCTGCGGCTAATATTAAGTTTCTTTTTTAATTGAACATTGAATACTTCAAAGCATATAAACTTTGATTGTTTTTATTTGACTAAAATTTAAAGAGAGAAAAGTTTGTTCAACTTTTCTTAAAAGTTTGACGTCTAATAAACAGACGGGCGAAATTAGCCCGAAGTTTCAATAAACATCAAAACTCTCGCCTACTCTCCCCATTTTATGCTTTATTCTCCTCAATTTTATTAACTTTACAAAAATACGGAGAGAAACAAATGAAAATCTACAAATTAAAATTTTTAGTGGTCGCCGTTGCGCTTTTCAGCTCAATCTGTGTGCTGAGCAGTAGCAGCGCAGACGCGCAAATTAGGCGCAATAATTTTTCCAGAGCGCAAGTTGACCGTCTTATCAGAAACGTCGAAGAGCGCGTTGACCGCTTTGTCGTGCAGTTTGATTATGCGCTTGACAACAGCCGTCTGAATAATACAAGGCGCGAAGATAATTTGAACCAACGCGCCCGCGAATTGGAAACGGCAACCGACGAACTTCGCCGTGAATTCGACCGCAACGATTCGAGGCGTGAAAACAGCGCTGAAGTTCGCAAATGCTTAAATATTGCTTCGGATATTAACGTCGCGATGAGAAACAGACAACTCAACCGGGCAACCGAACGCAACTGGGCGGCGGTCAAAACAGAACTTAACGCTTTAGCGCGAGCCTACAATTTACCGCAGATTGGCGGCGCGTATAATCCAAACACGACCGGCGGTCAAGGAAATTTGAATTCAAATCGGGCGCGAGTCGATCGCCTTATCAGAAATCTTGAAGAACGGGTTGATCGTTTTGTCGTGCAGTTTGATTACGCGCTCGACGACAGCCGTTTAAATAATACAAAACGCGAAAATCGCTTAAACGAACGGGCGAGAGATTTAGAAAGAGCAACCGACGAATTGCGGCGCGAGTTTGATCGAAATGATTCACGGCAGGAAAATAGCGCTGAAGTCCGTAAATGCTTAAACATTGCCTCGGACATTGACGTCGCGATGAGAAATCGCCGGCTCAATCGGGCGACTGAAAATAATTGGAAAGCCGTCCGCACCGAACTCAATGTTTTAGCACGAGCTTACAATTTATCACCGACCGGCGGCGCATATCGTTAATTCCATGAATTTTGCTAAAAAAGAAGCGTTCAGATGTAAATTTCTGAACGCTTCTTTTTGTTTCACGAAAACTATTTTGCGTCGTTTTCGTCTTTCCCGTCGTCGTAAATTAAATTGCCGCTTTCGTCAATCGCATCTTTATCAACGTGTTCCTGCGGTGTTTTCTTCCCCACCTGCGGAGCGTGTTCCGGGTGTTCGCCAATATCTTCGGCAATTGTTCCTTCTTTTTCGTTTTGTTCGATTGCCTTTTTCGCTTGGGCAACGTCTCTTTCGTCCGGCATAATTTTTTTTCCTCTCCCTTTATTCTTTTTTCCTATCGTCAAACTTTTTCGTATTTTTCCTCTTCAATCAGATATGGCGTCGCCGCGGGTTTGTCTAAATCTTCCTGCAAAACTTTGGCAATCACAGGAAGGCTCAAACTGCGCGTTTTGGCGATATTCGGAACGGCTTTGCCTTTCGCGTAAACGTCATGACGCCCGTTTTCTTTATACCATTCGGCAAGCGACGCGGTTTTGTTCATTTCTTCGACAATCTGCCGCCAACCGACTCCGGTATTGTAAGCGCAAAATGAAATCTCGCCTTCCTGCGTGCCGTAAGGTATGACGCACATCTCTGTGCGACGAAAATCGTAATTGAAAAGGTC
Source organism: Acidobacteriota bacterium (assembly GCA_030857305.1). Lineage (GTDB taxonomy): Bacteria > Acidobacteriota > Blastocatellia > Pyrinomonadales > Pyrinomonadaceae. The sequence goes on along the minus strand of JALZOH010000064.1, from coordinate 514 downwards.
TTGAAACCACATTCCTTCAACGCACAATACGCGCCACATATCTTCCGAATCGTCTTTCGGCTGGGCTTTCATTCTATCGTTGCGGTCTGAGTTTGAATCAGCCGACGACGGTTTAAAAAGATTCAAAATCTGCGAAACCGGAAAACCTTCGGGCGCGTTCGATGCGTCGTAGTTTCGCATAATCGCCATTCCAAGTTGAGCCATTGTCAATTTTTTACCGCGTGCCGTGTCGGTAATCGTCGCCACATCTTTCATAAATTGTTCATAATTGAAAAAGTCGAACAGCGAAGTCATCGCACCCGTGTTTTTATTAACAACAATCAAGGTGAAAATTCCGCAGTTCGGATGACAGTTACACGACGACCAGCCCCACGGTGCGTCCGCGCCTTGAAGCATATCCATCACGGAAGTAAAAGCCGAATACGAAGAAAGCGGAAACCAATCGCGCAACGGCTGTAAAGTTCCGTCGAGTTGTTCTTTCAAATCGTGCGTCATTCCCGCCAATGTGTAGCGT
>JALZOH010000446.1 GCA_030857305.1 Acidobacteriota bacterium | reverse complement strand
ATCATCACTTCCGGGACCGGACGCGATTGATAATTTGAAAACCATCGCCGTCTCGCGCCTGATGATTGACAACTTCGACCACATCAAAGCGTATTGGGTGATGCTCGGCAAAGCGACGGCGCAAACCGCTCTGCATTTCGGTGCGAACGACGTTGACGGAACAATCACCGACGGCGGCGAACTGACGCACAGCTATTCGGTCGAAGCCGACGGCGAGATGAAAATGACGAAAACGGAATTGATTCAGATGATTGAAAATGCGGGCTTTGAAGCGGTCGAGCGTGATACGGTTTACAATCGCGTTGATCGAGTTGCAGCTTAAAATATCTGTTTGCTGCCAATTACAAAAGTGCTTTTCAATTAGAGTAGATTAAAAATTGCGGAAACCTAAAGGAAAATTGCAGACCAATCTGGAATACACGGCAGCGCGCGGAATCGTCGGCGCAATCGGGCTGTTTCCGCTTGCCGCATCAATAAAAATCGGCGAGTCTTTTGCGAAAATCCCTTTTAGACTTCTCAAACGCCTGCGCTCTGTCGGTCACCGAAATCTTGAACTTGCATTGCCCGAACTCTCTCGGCAGGAACACGAACGGATTTTGCGCGGCGTTTTTGCTTCCTTTGGCAGGCAACTCGGTTTCGTCAGCCATCTGCACCGCTTAACTCCTAAAAAATTAGGTGAAATTATTGAGGTCGAAGGTCTCGAATACTGCGAACAGGCGCGAGCTGCCGGACGAGGAACGATAATATTCACGGCGCATTTCGGCGGTTGGGAACTTTCACATTCAGTAATCGCCGCGCTGAATTACCCGATGAACATCGTTGTCCGCCGCATCGATAATCCAAAAATTGAAAGCCTAGTGGGAAATTTGCGAAGCAGATTCGGCAGCCGGACAATTGATAAAAAGGAATCAGCGAAAGCGATGTTGCGAATTCTTCAAAAAAATGAATTTTTAGGTATTTTAGTTGACCTCAACGCGCAGGAACACGAAGGCGTTTTTGTTGATTTTTTTGGAGTTCCCGCTTCGACTACCACGGGAGTAGCAAAACTTGCGCTGCGGACAAAATCGGTTGTCCTGCCGGGTTTTCCGGTGTGGCAAAAAGAAAAGAAACGATACGTTCTGAAAATCTGCGAGCCGGTTGAGATTCCCGATACCGGTAACGCGGAAGAAAATATAAGAATTCTAACGCAGAATATTACTGCTAAAGTGGAAGAATTTGTGCGCCAATATCCTGACCAGTGGCTGTGGATTCATAAGCGTTGGCACACGCAGCCGAAAGGTGAGAAGGCAATTTATTGAATTAAAGATTTATAATTCAAAAAGGAAATTTTTATGGTTAAATTCAAATTGGCGCGATTTTTGGTGCGAACTTCCGTATTTGACGTATAAGTCTGAGAACCGCACTGGTTATAGAGTCTTGTATGTCATAAATAAGAATTAGAATTTATTTCTGCACAAACTTCATTTAATTGCCTTTTAGCTTTAAAAACTTTCGTTTTCCAACCTGGATGGTAAATTCTTTGCTCGGACTTACCTCAATTTCCGCTTGGATGTTAGAAACTTTTTCGCCGTCAATTTTTACGCCCTCTTGTTCGACGAGCCGTTTGGCTTCACCTTTCGATGCGACAAGATTTGTGTTGACGAGCAAATCAATGATCTTGTAATTTTGCGTGGGAAGCAGCTTTTCTTCAATCTCGTCAGGTATTTCTTTTTTGACAAAAAGCCGATTAAATTCGTCCTCTGCCCTTTCAGCATCTTCGCTTGAATGAAAATCTTTAATAACGAGTTTAGCGAGATTTACTTTCTGGTTGCGCGGATTTTCGCCACCAGTTTTCATCGAATCGATTTCCGCCGCGCTCAAATCTGTAAGGAGTTCAAAATATTTCCACATCAATTCATCGGAGATTGACATAATCTTGCCGAACATTTCTGAAGGCAACTCATTTATACCGATGTAATTTCCCAAACTTTTCGACATTTTCTGCACGCCATCCAAACCTTCGAGAAGCGGCGTGGTGATGACGACTTGAGGCTCTTGCGCCGATTCGCGCTGCAGATTTCTGCCCATCAAAAGATTAAACTTCTGGTCGGTTCCGCCGAGTTCGACATCCGCTTTGAGAGCAACAGAATCGTAGCCCTGCACGAGCGGATAAAGAAGTTCGTGTAGCGCAATCGGTTTTTCCTCCGCCATCCGCTTTGCAAAATCGTCGCGTTCGAGGATTTGCTTGACGGTTGTTTTCGCGGTCAGTTTGACAAAATCGACGGCGCTAAACTTGTCCATCCATTCGGAATTAAAACGAATTTCGGTTTTCTCCGGGTCAAGCAATTTAAAAATCTGCGCCTTATAAGTTTCGGCATTTGCCAAAATCTCTTCGCGCGTGAGCATCGGACGGGTCGCGGACTTGCCGGTCGGGTCGCCGATCATCCCCGTAAAATCGCCGATCAGAAAAATCGCCGTGTGTCCGAGTTCCTGAAAAGCGCGCAGTTTGCGAATCACGACGGTATGTCCGATGTGAATATCGGGCGCAGTCGGGTCGGCGCCGTACTTTACAAGAAGAGGTTTCCCGGTTTTTGCGCTTTGCCGGAGCTTTGCTTTTAAGTCTTCTTCGTGGATAAAATCAACCGTGCCTTTTTTTAAATATAATAACTGTTCTTCGATATTCATTTTTATAATTTTAGAATTCAAATTTATATGACAGATAATTTAACTCATTCCTTCGATACTACAAACAGCAT
>JALZOH010000063.1 GCA_030857305.1 Acidobacteriota bacterium | reverse complement strand
CCTTTGCTTCCTTTGCGCCACTAGCGGGAAATTTTTTTTATGCCCACAATAAATCTCGGCTACGGAAAATCCACAATCAATTTCACATTCGACGAAAACCGTTTTGAAGTTTTGGGCAAAAGTGAAGAAAATCTTGCGCTCACGGATGTTGAAATTGGCGAAAAACTCGATAATCCGATTGATTCAAAACCCTTGGAAGAAATTGTCGCGGCAGGCGAAAGCGTTTTAATCGTCGTGCCGGACGCCACCCGCCAGACGGCAAGCGGGCAAATCGTCAATCTGCTGGTTCGGCGTTTGATTGCGAATGGTACGATGCCGTTTGATATTCGCATAATTTTTGCGACGGGCATTCACCGGAGCGTAACCGACGCTGAAAAACGCGAACTGCTAACGCCATTTATTTATCAGCGCATCAAAACTCTCGACCACAACGCGCGTGATTTGGCGCAGATTGTTCGAATCGGCGAAACTGACGACGGAATTCCGATTGCGGTTAACCGCGCTCTGATTGAACACGACCACGTTATAATTGTCGGCGGTATCACGTTTCATTATTTCGCAGGTTTTACGGGCGGGCGCAAACTTATTTGTCCGGGCTTGGCTTCGTCGCAAACAATCGGCGCAACGCATAAATTAGCTTTCGACTGCGAAACAAAATCGAGACGCACTGGTGTCGGCACGGGAATTCTGGACGGCAATGCCGTTCACGAAGCATTTACAAAGGTTGTCTCCAAACTTCCGCCGACATTTTCGGTCAACACAATCACTAACGACAAAGGCGAAGCAACGAATTTATTTTGTGGCAATTGGCTGACGGCTCATCGAAAGGCTTGTGACTTTTACGCTGCACAAAACACAATTAAAATTGCGGAAAAAAGAGGTTTAGTGATTGTTAGCTGCGGCGGTTTTCCGTTTGATATAAATTTGATTCAGGCGCACAAAGCTCTCGATACGGCAGCAGAAGCCTGCGCGGACGGCGGTACAATTATTTTCCTTGCGGAATGCGGCGAAGGACTCGGAAGAAGCGATTTTCTGAATTGGTTTGAGGCAAAAAACTCCGGCGCATTAGCCGAAAAATTGTGCGCCAAATATCAAGTTAACGGGCAAACGGCGTGGAGTTTACTCCAGAAAGCCGAAAACTTCCGAATCCACATCATCACTTCCCTGTCCGAAGAACAAACACGCCCGTCGAGGATTCAAAAGGCGCGCGTCTTGGAAGAAGTTTTGTTGAATATTAAGCCTGAGAAGAAAGGGTACATTGTGCCTTTTGGGGCGAAATTTTTAATCAAAAGCTAATTTTGCGCTGTAAAAAACTACAACTATTTTGCCTTTTTCAAATCAAAAGTTCTGGCAATTGAATCGGTTTGATTACGAAGTGAGCGTAATTTGTCGCGCATTGCGGTGAAGCGCAAAACGTAAATTGTTTTATCGTCAACTTTTAAAAAATAAAACCTGCCGCTCATATTGCGAGCCGAGCGCACGAATTCGTAATTGAAAACCTTGCCGCCCAGCGCGCCTCGAAATGTTTCTTCTTTTCCGGCGACGTAGCCGGTTACAAATTGTAGTTTTTGTTCTTCGTCACGAACAATATCGGGCAAAGTCTGATTGGTTTTGAGTGTTAATTTGCGGATTTCGAGATGTCCATCCGATCTGTCTCCATAAACAAATTCAGCGTTCGGACTCATCTGCGTAGGTTTCGACGTCAATTTCCACTTAGCTTCGGGAAGCTCGAATTTATAGTCAACACTTGAATCGCTAAAATTGTTACTTTGCGCAAAGGCTGAAAAAGTCAGCGCCAAACACATCCAAAAAGAAAATAGAAAACAATGTTTCGTAAATTTTATTTTTTGATAATTCATTTATTTCATTGAAATGTGCCGATATTTTTTAAGTTCCAAAGGACGTTTTTTAGATGACGCTTGTTTCTCTAACCGTTGTCTTTTGGAAGCCATTTTTATCATACAAATCCACGAACCTGAAATAAAGTTTCGCCTTTTTTCATTTCGCTGGCGTCTAAGTTAGTAGCAAATCTTTGGAAATCTCCGAAGCTTATATAAATTTCTCGAGGTAATAAAGCAATGAAACAAAAATTTTCTTTTATACATAAGTCCGCCGCGTTCTTTTTGCTATTGGCAATGTTCACGCCGCTTTTTACGGCTTCGACTAATGCACAGCAAATGGTGACAAAGACAAAGGCGAAAGCTTTGACGGAAAATCAAAAAATACTGCACATCCTAAATCGTTTGGGTTTTGGGGGGCGTCCCGGTGATGTTGAAAAGGTCAAAGCCGTCGGTATCAACAAATATATCGAGCAGCAGCTTAATTCATCTTCAATCAATGATGCGGCAGCAGAAGCAAAAGTGAACAAGCTGGACGTGATAAAAATGTCGAACGAAGAGCTTTTTGCCAAATACCCAAATGGTAACGCGGTTTTACGGGCGGTCGCGCAAAAAAACGGTTTACAGGCGAGAGATTTGCAAGCCGTTCGTCCGAATCGCGCGGCAAACGATAACAAAATGAACGGCGAAAAGACCGGCGCCGCGATGGAAGAGAAAAAAGAAGGCGACTTTACCGACGCTGAACGCCTCGAATATCAGAAGCAAATCGCCGAACTTTATAAAAAATATAATCTCGGTCGCCCGCAGCAAATCACGCAGCAGTTAAATGCTTCGCGCATTATGCGTGCGGTTTATTCGGAAAAACAGCTGAACGAAGTGATGGTTGATTTTTGGACAAATCATTTTAACGTTTACGCGAACAAAGCGGCGACGCGCTGGTTTCTGCCGGAATATGACCGCGACGTGATTCGCCCGAACGCGCTCGGAAATTTTAAAGATTTATTGACCGCCACGGCGAAAAGCCCAGCGATGCTTTTCTACCTGGATAATTATCAGTCGGTTTCGCCCGACACGCAGATGAACGCCGGACGCGGCAAAGGATTAGGGCGCAAACGGCAAATGCAAAACGGCGCTCAAATGCAGAATGGTGCGTCGATGAATGCGCAGAGACGCGAGCAGCTCAAACAGCAATACGGTTTGTCGGACGCCGAACTTGACGCGCGGATTAAACAAAATCAGCAAAACCCGAAACAGGCGAAAAGAATGCAGCGCGGAATAAACGAAAATTACGCCCGCGAAGTAATGGAACTGCACACTCTGGGCGTCGAAGGCGGCTACACGCAAGCTGACATCAAGGAAGTCGCGCGCGCTTTTACCGGCTGGACAATCGTTGACGCACGCGGTTACCGAAACGCGGTGGCGGGTATGGAAAACGGCACGCAAAACAAGCGCGTTGGTAAAGCAATGAAAGCGATGGGCTTGCCCGAAAATGCCGAATCAGGAACTTTTCATTTCAACGAACGCGCCCACGACGCGGGCGAAAAAATCGTGCTCGGACAGAAAGTGAATGAAGGCGGAATGAAAGATGGCTTAAAGGTAATTGACCTGCTTGTCAATCATCCTTCGACGGCGAAATTCATCGCTCGTAAACTTGCTGTAAAATTCGTCTCCGACGCTCCGAGCGAAGCGTTAGTTGGTCGCGTCGCACAGGCATTTAATCAATCGAAAGGCGACATCAAAACGACTTTGCGCGCGCTCTTCACCGACAAGGAATTTTTCGCGCCGGAAAATTATCGCGCTAAAATTAAAACCCCGTTTGAATTAGTAGTCAGCGCAATCCGCACGGTCGGCGCGGAAACCAACGGCGGACAAATTCAAGGGCTGCTCGCCAAAATGGGCGAACCGCTTTACGGTTTTCAAGCGCCAACCGGCTATCCGGACACGGCGGAAGATTGGGTCAATACGGGAGCTCTGCTTGAACGTCTGAACTTTGCCATCGCTCTTGCCGGCAACCGCATTCCCGGAACGCGCGTTAATCTGAAGGGATTTGAAGCAAAAGATAAATCGCAAATTCTGGAACGAGCGATTGCCGAAGTTTTAGACGGCGAAATTTCTCCGAACACCAAACAGATGCTTCTCAAACGAATAAATGAACCGCTTCCCGAACCTAAAATGGTGATTGATTCCGGCGACGGTGAAGCGATGGAAAATATGGCAATGATGGAAGGCGGTCAAGGCGGCGGACGCAAAGGTAATCAGCGACAAGTTAAATTGCTCGCGCCGAGCGGAAACGCGGATGTCTTTAAAGTTGTCGGGCTGATTCTGGGAACGCCGGAATTTCAGAGGCAGTAGGAAAATTAGCCACGAACAAACACGCGCATTTCACGAAAGAAATCTCATTAAATTTTTGTGTCTTTTCGTGTTTGTTCGTGGCTAAAAAATACTGACTAATCTGACTTTACAAACGTCTAAAATATGGCTGATAAATTTTTTGTTAATTTGATAAAACAGTTTTGAGGTAAGCAATTATGGATAGAAGATATTTTTTGAAATCGAGCGGAATCTCGCTGGCAAGTTTTGGATTAATGAGTGTTGCGCCGAGTTTTTTACACCAGTTTGCCAACGCCGCAACGGTGACTGACGCTTACGGTAAAAAGAAAATTTTAATTACGATTTTCCAGCGCGGCGCGGTTGACGGTCTGAATATGGTCGTGCCTTACGGCGAAAGCGAATATTACAATTTGCGTCGCACGATTGCCGTTGCCAAACCGAATCAAGCAGAGGGCGCTCTAAACTTGGATGGCTTTTTTGGTCTTCATCCGTCGCTCAAACCGCTCGAAAAATTCTGGCAAAGTAAGCAGTTAGCGATCGTTCATTCAGCAGGTTCACCCGACAATACGCGCTCGCATTTTGACGCGCAGGATTATATGGAATCCGGGACGCCCGGCGTAAAATCAACGCGCGACGGCTGGCTTAATCGGGTTCTGCAAACAAAGAAAAGTGAAACGGATTCGCCGTTTCGCGCCGTCGCCATGAACGGACAAATCCCAAGAACTCTGGTTGGACGCGCTCCGACGATTGCGATGACCAATCTTTCCGATTTCGCCATTAATGCCGGAGTTTATACGAACGCCGTGCAAGGCGGTTTTGAAGGAGTTTGGCAGCAAAACGCGCAGAGCGGTTTGGGCGACACGGGCAAGGAAACTTTTGCCGCAGTGAACTTTTTGAAAAAAGCGAATCCAGCGCAATATAAAGCTGAAAACGGCGCGCAATATCCAAACAGTCAGCTTGGACGCTCGCTTCTCCAGATCGCGCAGCTAATCAAAGCCGGTGTCGGTTTGGAAGTAGCATTTGCGGAAACCGGCGGTTGGGATACGCATTCCAATCAAGGCGGTCCGCGCGGACAACTTGCCAATCTTCTGCGTGATTTCGGACAATCAATTGCCGCGCTTGCCGCCGATTTGGGTAAACAAATGGATGATGTCGTGATTCTGACAATGTCGGAGTTCGGCAGAACCGCCCGCGAAAACGGCACCCGCGGAACCGACCACGGACACGCCAACGCAATGCTCGTTCTTGGAAATTCGGTGAAAGGCGGAAAAGTTTACGGCGACTGGAAAGGTCTCTCTACCGACGCGCTTAATGAAGGACGCGATTTAGCCGTCACCACAGACTTTCGAGACGTTTTCGGCGAAATTTCTTTTAAGCATCTTGGCAATAAAAATCTTGACAAAATTTTTCCGAAATATTCTCCGAGTCCAAGCAAGTTTCGCGGAATTATAAGCTAACTTTTTGAGCCGAGTAAAACAAAGAGAAAGCCGTTTTTTGCCAGCAAAAAACGGCTTTCTCTTTAATATTTAATCAAATAGCGGTTTTCACAATTATGCGACTTTGTAGCCGCAGTGTCTGAGAAATTAGCAGGAATTATTGTTTTTAAGACACTGGTTCTTAAACGTGGAAAAACTTCGGATACAGTTTTTGTAAAAATAGCTGTCAATATTTCTTGAAAAATAAAAATTTTTAGGAGGTTAAAACAGAAAATTTTGGCAGGAAATCGGGATGAATATTAAATGAAAAAATTTCGTGCCGCCTTAGATTTGTCGTTGAAGTTTAATCATCTTTTTTCAATTTTATTTAACAATTGCAAAAAGCGCGGATCTTCTCGAAGCGGCGCGAGGCATTTATCGGTTTCGTACCACGGTCGATTTTCGTTGCCGAGTTTGATGGCGCGTTCCATCCAGTAAAAAGCCTGGTCAATTTCACCGAGTTGGGCGTGGGCGGAAGTCATCCAGTAAGCCATATCGTGGTCGGATTTTGCAAGGGTGCGCGCTTCTTCGGTTAATTGCGCGCGCGCTTCATCATTTAATCCACAGTTCGCCAGATAAATTGCCAGAAGGGTGCGTATGCCGTTCATTCCCGGATTTTGTTCCAGAACTTCCTTTATCAAATTAATCGCTTCTTCTTTATCGCCGCGATAGAACAGTATGGTTGAACGGAATATCCGAATCATCGGGTGATTCGGCTCAATTTCCGCTCCTTTGTCGAGTTCGCGCATCGCCTCGTCAAACATATTTTGATAAAGGTAGATGCGTGCGCGATTATAACTGGACACAACCCGCGCCATCGGGTCGAGCCTGGTTAATTTTTCAAACGAGCGCAGACATTGTTCGTACTCGCCGTCGAGGCGGTGCATCGTGCCTTTGACAAAATAGAGCGGAGCGTCGTTGGGAAACTGTTCCTGGAGAAGCTTAATCTCAGCGCGAGCTTTTTTCTTCTCACCGCGTGAAAGATAAATTAAAACCATTAAAACACGAGCTTCGACAACATTCGGGTCAAAGAAAAATGCCTTGCTGAAAGCCGCTTCAGCGTATGTGTAATCTTCCGCGCCGCCCATTCCCTTAAACATTCGGTTGGCGTAACAGGCGCCCAAACCGCTGTAAGCGAGCGCAAAATTCGGATCAAGCTCGATGGCGCGTTTGAAATTGGCGATTGCCGCGTCGCAATCTTCCTTCGCCACGGTTCGAAAGATAAATCTGCCAAAGTTATCGCGCCCGCGCAAAAATTCTTCGTAAGCCTCAGTATTATCCGTTGCGCGCCGACCGAGCTTTTCCTGCTCGCCGCTGGAGAGCTCCAGCCGCAAACCTTCTAAAATTCTTTGCGCGATGGTGTCTTGTAAGACAAGAATATCTTCACCGACGGCATCAATCCGGTCGCTCCATAAAATGTCGCCCAGTAGTACATCCAAAAGCTGCGCCGTGACACGTATCTTTTCACCCGAGCGCAGAAAACTCGCCGACAGGACGGCGTGAACTTTCAATTCGCTGCCGACCTGACGCGGGTCAAAGTCTCTGCCCTGATATTTGGTAATCACCGAGCTTGGACGCACAATCAGAGAACGAAGTCCGGCAAGCTCAGTAATCACGGCATCGGCTAAAGCAAATTCATAAAAGTTCGATGCCGGGTCCTGGCTCAGATTTTTAAATGGCAGGATGGCGACACTTTTTTTCTCCTGACTCGTTCCGGTGAGGGTCGTTTCAGGCAGAAAGGTTGGCGCGCGCGAAACCGAAGGCGTTCGCTGCACCGAATTGTCCGTGCTATTGGCTTTGCCGGTTAACCAGTTCCAGGCGCGCTTGACGGGATTATCTTCCAGATATTGCGGCGCGAAAATATCGCCGTTCAAAACAGGCGAGCCGGAAACCTCCTGCAGAACCGCTCTCAAATCGTCGCGCATCGATGAAATTTTTTGATAGCGATTGATCGGTTCTTTCGCCAGCGCTTTGTCGATAATTTGTTGCAGCATGGGCGGAATCGGCTCAGAACGCATTTGAGCCAAAGGAGTCGGCGTCCCGTGAAGAACTTGGTGGCGCACGTCAACTACCGTTTTTCCTTGAAAAGCCCAAATTCCCGTGAGCATTTCGTACAGCAGAACGCCGGTCGAGAAAATATCCGCGCGGTGGTCGGTTCGTTCGCCCTTCGCCTGTTCAGGCGCAGCGTAAGTGGCTGTTCCGTACGGAATACCGAGTTCTGTAATGTCGGTTCGATCAACGCCCGGGGCGTATTCGACGGGTTCGTTCTGAATCAGTTTTGCTAAACCGAAATCAAGCACTTTTACCTGTCCGCTGGCGGTAACCATTATGTTTCCAGCTTTGATATCGCGGTGTATAATTCCGCGCGAATGGGTGTAAGCGAGTGCGTCGCAAACTTGAATGATAATGCTCAGAGCGCCTTTTAAATCAAGCGGGCGACCATCAACCAACTGCCGCACATTTTTACCTTTGACGTACTGCATCGCAATATAAAATACGCCGTCGGCATTGTGAAAATCGTAAATTGTGCAAATGTTTTGGTGATCGAGTTGCGAGCAGAGCTGAGCTTCACGCTCAAAACGCCTGAAATTAGCCGATTTTTCGGTTAATTCCGGCGGCAGAACTTTAATCACAACCGTCCGATCAAGTTTCGTATCCTGTGCCTTGTAAACCGTTCCTTGTCCGCCAGCGCCGATTTTTTCTAAAATTTTGTACTGGTTTATGTTCGAGCCAACCATAAAATATAAATAGTTTATCAAACTTAACTTGTTTGTTTATTAATGGTTACGGATTGAAAACGGTTACTTGTAAAATCACCTGTACCCGATAATGTAGCTATTCGTTGCATTTTGACCGCTTAAAGGGCTGCTTTTGCTTTTCTTTTTTCTATTCGCTTTATCGCGTCCGCTTTTAATGTTTCCGACGGATGCGCGTATCTGACAACCATCTTTAAGTTACTATGACCAAGTATGGATGACAAGACCAGCAAATCAGTCCCCGATTCAACCGCACGGGTAGCAAAAGTATGACGGTAATCGTACAAGCGAAAATTCAAACCGAGTTTTCTAACAGTCTTCAGATGTGATTTATTCAAAGTTAAAGTTGCTGGATGTCCGTCAACATCATTTTGCGGAAAGAGATTTTCGCCGGCGAACTTGCTCGCACGATAACTCAAAACCGCCCGCGCCCGGTCAGATAAATGCACACGCCGCACGGATGATTTGGTTTTACCTTTGTAAACCTTCAAATAACCTTCTTCGAGTGAAACATCCTGTCGCCTTAATTGATAAACTTCATTGCATCTCAAACCCGTTTCAACCATTAACGATGCTACATCTCGAAGCGGC
>JALZOH010000445.1 GCA_030857305.1 Acidobacteriota bacterium | reverse complement strand
GAGTAACAAATGCGATTTTTTATATTATCTATATTTTCTATTTTTACAATTTTTTTAAGCGGCTGCACAACCGCCGAAACTCCAGGCAGTAAAAGCAACGCGGGGAATACAAAAGCTAATAGCGCTAACACGAATGTATCGTCAAGCAATGCCGACAACCCGCTGGCGACGACCAAAGTGCCTGAAGCGGCAACGAGCAATAATGCGCCGACGCTTGCGCCGGTCGTGCAAAACTATTACGCCGCTCTCGAGAGAAAAGATGAAGCGAGCGTGAAGAAATTTCTTTCTCAATCGGCAATTGGTTACTGGCAGTCCGAGATGAAAAGTGAAAAATCCCCATCTTTGCTGGCAATTCTTGAAGATAATGAATCGCCCGTCGAAGAAAAACGCCAAATCCGCAATGAAAAAATCGAAGGCGAAACCGCCGTCGCCGAGATGAAAGGCGGAAGTTTGGGCGTGTGGACAGCAATCAAATTCGTCAAGGAAAACGGCGAGTGGAAATTTGCTTCGCCGAAAGACAGCCTGGCTCTCCAAGACATTCCCAGGACGGCTGCAAATTCAAATTCGGTTAAATAAGCTTTTAGAAATTTCAAAATTAAAAAGGCGAGAAGATATAAATTTCTCTCGCCTTTTTGCCCTTTACCTTTTTACTTTTGCCTTACTTAACTTGCCCCTTTCGCTTCCTCTTCTTTTGAATTGTAGGGCGGCAAAATAACGCGGGCTTGTTTTTCCTTTTTCAAACCCAAAGCCCAATCCGCCTGCATCAGAGTGTGAATATCGCGGGTGCCTTCGTAAATGACGGCGGCTTTGCAGTTTCGCAAATATCTCTCGACCGGGTAATCGTTGATATAACCGTTCGCGCCGTGAACTTCAATCGCCATTGACGCGGCTTTTTCACTTCTCACGGTAGCTTGCCATTTTGCAAGGCTCGCCGCTCTCGCCGACGGTTTTCCTTCATTTTTCAAATAGCCACATTTCAGCCACAAAAGATGCGACATTTCGTAATCGGCTTCCATCTCGGCGATTTTCTGTTTGACGAGTTGGTGCGAAGCGATTTTTACGCCCGCCGTTTCGCGCACATTCGCATAAGCCACCGACGCATCACGCGAAGCGCGAATCACGCCCGTCGCGCCGGAAGCAACCGTGTAGCGCCCGTTTTCTAAACTGAACATTGCAATCTTAAAGCCCTCGCCTTCCTGACCGAGCATATTTGCTTGCGGAACGCGAACGTCCTGCAAAGTAAAATAACCGGTGTTACCAGCTTTGATTCCGAGCTTGCCGTGCAGCGTTCCGCTTGAAAATCCCTGCATTGTACGCTCCACAATAAAACAACTCATTCCCGTGTGGTCACGGTTCTTTTGTTTTTCCGGGTCAGTCCAGCAGAAAAATAAAAAATGGTCTGCAACGTCGCCCAATGAAATCCACATTTTCTCGCCGTTGAGAATCCAATCATCGCCGTCGCGCCGTGCATTTGAACGCATTCCGATAACGTCGCTTCCGGCGTTCGGTTCGGTCAAACCAAAAGTTGCGAGTTTTTCGCCCTTCGCCTGCGGCACAAGATATTTTTGCTTTTGTTCTTCGGTTCCCCAACTGAAAACGCTCAAAGAATTCAAACCGACGTGAACCGACATTGCCACGCGTAAAAACGTATCGCACGCCTCCAATTCTTCACAGACAATTCCCAAAGAAATATAATCAAAACCCGCACCGCCGTATTCTTCGGGAATGCACACGCCAAGCAGTCCGAGGTCAGCCATTTTGTCAAAAACACTTCGCTCAAAATGCGCCTTTTCGTCCCATTCTTTAATGAAAGGAGCGACTTCGCCCGCACAAAATTCTCTAACGGTTTGCTGCAAAGCAAGATGTTCTTCGGTCAGTTCAAAATCAATCACAGTCTTATATATCCTTTTAAAGTTATTTTGTTCTAATCCTAACATTTTCGCTTCAAAGTTACGAAATTATAAAATTTGAGTATAATTAAATAAGCAAAGGAGTTAATTTTATGATTGTTACGAAAGAAACAATTAAAGAAGAAGTGGAAAAAGTTCCGAAAGAGCGATTGAATGAACTTTATGAAGTTATCAAAGATTTTTCCCAGCCAAAGAAAAAAAAGTCGAAGGAAGAATTTCTGGCAAATTTACAAAAGATAAGAATTGATGCTCCGCCGGACTTTGCCGCTAACATTGACGAGTATTTATACGGAGGCAAAGATTTTGGAGAAAATCTTCGTTGACACATCTTTCATTTTGGCAATAGTCAACGAAAAGGACGAACTTCACCAAAAAGCCAAAGAATTAGTGAAAACATACGGAATGATTCCTTGGCTGACGACGGATTTGGTTTTATATGAAGTCGCAAATTCTCTGGCGAGAAACGCCAAGCCGCAAGCGCACAAAATTATTGACGAATTTCTCGAGGCTGACGGAATGGAAATAGTTTATGCTTCTCCTGCGTTGTTTCGGAAAGGCTTTGCGCTTTATTGTCATTATGCCGATAAAACTTGGGGCTTGGTTGATTGCGTTTCATTTATCGTGATGCGGGAAAATGGTATTACCGACGTGCTAACCAACGACAAACACTTCCAGCAAGCAGGCTTTAACGCGCTGATGCGTAGTGATTAAACTCTTCAGTAAGTAAAAAAGGCGCAAAAACCTTTCGGTCTTCACACCTTTTGAGGAGGACTGAGTTTGAGAATTACTGCACAAAAGCATTCGGAGCAGGTCTGTTAGTAGCCGCGCCGAAAGCGACGCCGGTAA
>JALZOH010000444.1 GCA_030857305.1 Acidobacteriota bacterium | reverse complement strand
ATGCGAACATCGAGTTCGAGAACGTCAACGCCCATTCGAGCGGAATAGACAAAAGCCTCCAGCGTATTTTCGGGAATCAAACCGCCGCCGCCGCGATGCGCGAAAACCAGCGGACGTGAATTTTCTCGTTTCAACACTTGTCTTTCAATCGCCGCCGCGCCGGTCTGCGTTGCCAGATAAATGTAAACCGCGCCGATGCTCGCCGCGACGCAGAGTAGAAAAACACCGAACCACTTTGCCAATTTCTGCCACACAATTCTTCGCTTTTCAGACATTAGAAAATTTTATCGCAAAGCAGTCCTGAATTTTTCCAACGCGCCTTCAAGAATCGTGTCTTCCCGCGCGATACAGATTCGCATATACGAATCCCAATCGTCCGAATCGGCAAACGCGCTACCCGGAACGCCCGCCACGCCTGCGCGTTCCATCAACATTTCGTTGAAAGTTAAAGCATCATCAAATTTTTCGGGAATGCGCGCCCAGAGATAAAAAGCCGAGCCGGAATTATAAATGTCGAAACCGAGCTCGGTTAATTCTTCGGCAAAGAAACGGCGTTTCGCGTCAAACTTGTCGCGCAATTTATCGTAATAATCTTCGTCTCGCATTAAAACTTTTGCCAGTGCCGCCTGCAGAGGCGTCGCCGGACAAACATAAACGACATTTGCAGCGCTGTTGACTGGCGCGATGAGTTCGCCGCTGCCGTATGCGTAGCCGAGCCGCCAGCCGGAAATGTTCCAGGATTTTGAAAACGAGTTAACGGTAATCGTGCGTTCCCACATTCCGGGCAGAGAAGCGATGGGAATATGCGGATTCTCGCCCGTCACATAATGCTCGTAAACTTCGTCGGAAATGCACATCAAATCAAGCTCCCGGCAAACTTCCGCGATTGCTTCGAGTTCGGTCTGCGTCATTACTTTTCCCGAAGGGTTCGCCGGTGTGCAGACGATAATTGCTTTGAGCGGAAACTCGCGGCGGTCTTTTAATTCTTTACATTTTTTGAGCAGGGCGTCTTTTTCAAAAGTCAGTTTTTCATCGAGTTCAAAAGTTTCAGTCTTTGCGCCGAACTCTTCCAGGATGCGCCGGTGATACGGATAATACGGTTCGAAAACGAGTGCCGATTTATCGCGCAGATAGCTTTGCGCAATACCGATGAGCGCGCCCGTGCCGCCGTTGGTAATCATCAGTTCGAGCGGTTTGCGGTCTAAATCAACTTCGATGCCGTTGTATCTTTTAATCTTGTCGGCAACGGCTCGTCGCAAGTTCGCGTCGCCTTCCGAACCGCCATAATGATTTTTGCTGGCGTTGATAATTTCAAAAGCTTCACGGGCTAACTGCGGGTCGATGGGAAGCTCCGACTGTCCCTGAACGAGATTTCCTTCGGGCGGCACAAGGCGCGTAATGGCGCGAATATCGGGTTTTACTTTTTTGGCTGTTTGTTCTTTCATAATCAATTATAAAAATAGCAGTTTTCCGTCGAGATTTCTAAACGGCGGAGAATTTTTCTGTTAAAATTTAGTTAATGAAACCTGCGACGCAAAATAATCAGCCGCCGACAGTTAAGGCAGGAATTTTTGGCGGACATTTTCTGCAGTTTCGGCGCGACTCAATCGGATTTCTCACCGAACTTTCAAAACTCGGCGACGTTACAACTTTCAAAATAGGCGGTCAAAAGGCTTTTTTCTTAAATCATCCCGAACTTGTCAGAGACTTGCTAGTCATTAATGCTCATAAATTCGTCAAAGGTCGCGCTCTGCAGCGTGCTAAATCTTTGCTCGGCGAAGGTTTATTGACCAGCGAAGGCGACGCACATCTCTCTCAACGCCGGATGATTCAACCGGCGTTTCATCGTGAAAAAATAAAATCTTACACCGAAACAATGACCGGATATGCCGCACAAATGGCAGATGAATGGAAAGATGGCGAGGTGCGCGATATTGACAAGGAAATGATGCATCTGACTTTGCAAATCGTCGGCAAAACGCTTTTCAGCGCGAATGTGGCGGACGATGCCGATGAAGTTGGCGCGGCAATGACGACCTTGATCGAGATGTTTAACTATTTACTTTTGCCGTTTTCTGAAATTTTGGAAAAACTTCCGTTTCCGCAGGCGCGTCGTTTTAACCGCGCCAAAGAAACTCTCGATTCGGTAATTTATGGAATTATCAACGAGCGCCGTGCGTCGGGCGAAGATAAAGGCGATTTGCTTTCGATGCTTCTTAACGCGCAGGATGAAGAAAGCGGCGCGGAAATGAGCGACAAACAAGTGCGCGACGAATGTTTGACGCTTTTTGTCGCCGGACACGAAACAACCGCCAATGCTTTAACTTTTACTTTCTATCTGCTTTCACAAAACCCCGACCAGGAATCAAAGCTGCACGAAGAATTAAACCGTGTTTTGCACGGCGGAAAATTACCGATCATCGAAGATTTGCCAAATTTGAAATATACCGAAGGCGTCTTAGCTGAATCGATGCGGCTTTTTCCGCCGGCTTGGGCTCTCGGGCGTCTTGCCGTTGAAGACCACGAATTTGGTGGTTTTCAAATACCGAAGGGCGCGCTCATTTTGCTCAGTATGTATGTTTTGCACCGCGATGAACGCTTTTGGAAAGACGCGCAAAAATTCCAGCCCGAACGCTTTCTACACGAAAACGCGATAAAAGAAGCGGGACAAAAATTCGTCTATTTTCCGTTCGGCGGCGGCATTCGGCGCTGCGTCGGCGAACAATTTGCCTGGGCGGAAGGAATCTTGCTGCTCGCCACGC
>JALZOH010000443.1 GCA_030857305.1 Acidobacteriota bacterium | reverse complement strand
CCCTGTGCGAGCATCGCGGCGGTCAAGGACGCTAAACCTTCTTTGCCCTGTGGGTCGTCAACCGAACCGGTCAAAAATTGAATGCGCGTGGAAATGATCGGAGATTTGCTTGGTTGAAAAACGGTTGCAAGACTTGAATTCATTTGTTTTGGAGCGGTTTTCGAACGCTTTTGAGCATTAACAAAAGTTGTGAACAGCGAGAAAATTATTACAACTGAGAATACAGAGTAAAAACGTAGTGAAAAAACATTTTCTATTTTCCATTTTCTATTTTCCATTATTATTTCCCTCCATTTTTCTTCGCCGTCAAAGTTACAACCGTTTGATTGTTGTCAACAAAATATTTGTTGGCAAAAAAGCGTATGTCTTCCGGCGTCACCGAATCGTAAAGCGCAAAAACTTTATCAATCGTTTCAGGCGAACGGCGGAGTGCAACATAACGGGCAAGTGTTCCGGCAATCGCGTCGTTACTGTTCATACCAAGTGAAAAACCGTAGCGCAGACGTTTTCGTGTTTCGTCCAATTGTTTTTGCGGA
This sequence comes from Acidobacteriota bacterium, assembly GCA_030857305.1. Taxonomy (GTDB): domain Bacteria; phylum Acidobacteriota; class Blastocatellia; order Pyrinomonadales; family Pyrinomonadaceae. Next base: position 2,232 of record JALZOH010000443.1, on the reverse strand, counting down.
ATCAAATCCTTGGTGTATTTTTTGAAGGTTTTGACAATTTCATCAAGCACATAATTTAAATCTTCATCCTTTTTGATTTGCGAAAAAACCGTGAAAAGTTCCGGGTCGAGATGATTGTCCGCGCCGCCGTCAATCCAAACAGCCTTTTGCTCTTTGAGAACAAGTTTTTGATAAAGGTCGGAGTTCTCGCCAAAAGCAATTAAGCTTAGTAAATCGAGCGCGACTTTATCTTTTTCGGTTTCGGAAAAGGCGGGGGCGCGGTAAGCCACCGCAACGTGTGGAAGTGTTGGCGAATCCCAATCGATATGTTTTTTGCGCGATTCTTTTTGGATCGGCTCGACCGGAATTTGCTGCCGGTAACTGCCTTTTTCCCACTTGCCCCAGTAGTTTTTGACCAGCGGCAAAAAAGTTTCGTGCGTTACATCGCCGACGACAATAATCGTCGTATTTTCGGGACGATAAAAGCGGTCAAAAAATTGGAGCGCGTATTCGTATTGATTCGGATAATCTTTGATGTCTTTTAAATAGCCCATCGTCGTGTGGCTGTATGTGTGATTCTTAAAAGCGGTTTCGCGCAGAACTTCATACATCTTAAAGGTCGGTGCCGCGCTGTTTTTATTATATTCGCCTAAAACCGCTCCGGCTTCCGTTTTGTATTGCTCAATCGAAAATTTCAATTTCTGAAAACGGTCGGCTTCGAGCCGCATAATCTCGTCCAAATCTTCTTTGGCAAAGGTTTCGTGATAAACGGTGCGGTCGTCGGATGTATAGGCATTACTGGACGCGCCCGCTTTTTTCATTACTTCATCAAATCTTCCGGGTGCAAAATTTTCACTTCCGCGAAACATCAGGTGTTCAAAAAAATGCGCGTAACCGCTTTTGTTTTCTTCAACTTCGTTGCGCGAGCCGGTGCCGACGACAATGTAAAGCGAGACAAGATTCGGATAATCGGTCGGAACGGTTACCACACGGAGTCCGTTTGAAAGATCGTCAACTTTATATTCATACGGTAATACTTTTCGCGTTTGAGCCGAAGAGACAAAAGCTGAAACGACAAAAAATAAAGCACAAAAAATTAGAATTTTCATATTTATCCTCGTTAAATAAGTTATCATTAATTAGAAGATATTACTCGAAAAAGAGTTTTCTTCCAAAATCATTCATCTGTTGTGAGAATTCTTCTTGTAATTTCTTAAGTATTGGTATATAAGTCATAGCTGAAACACCATTTCTAGTTTTGAAAAGGAGATTAAGATGAAGCTAACCAGAAGTTATATAGCTAGTTTTTTAAGTTTTCCCCTCGTTTTCGTTTTCTTCTTAGGCTTTGTAGCTCAAAGCGCGACCGCTCAGGATTCAAAAGTTGCATTACAACGCGGCTATCGAACCGGTTATTCCGACGGTTATATGTCCGGATACCGTGACGCCATCGACAATCAGGCGAAGAATTATCAAAGACACGGTGAATTCGCAAAGGCGGATCGTGCTTATAATAAAGATTACGGCACGCTCGAAGATTACCGCGATGGTTACCAACAAGGTTTTGAAAGCGGTTACAATACCGGTTTTGAAAAACGTTCATTCGACGCCGCTATTCCGGCAGAAATAAGGAAACGCGGCGTTAAGACGCCGGTTTTAACTACGACTAGCGAAACGACAATTGTAGAAAGCGCTCCCGAAAAGACAGTTACCGAAACCGTCACAACCAACACGGTAACCAATGATGCGGGTAATCAAACAAATAATACTTCAGATGGCGCCCCCCAAAATCAAAGCTCCGAAGTTGCGCCGACGGAAACAGTAAACGGTAATTCTGAAAATTCACAAATACCGGTAATTACGAATAAACCGGAATATACCGGTTCCGCGCCGAGCGGGTCGGAACCGGTTGTAATTCCGGTTGAAACCGAATTTATTGTTGAATTAGTTGACGGCATCGGCACGGAAAGAAGCCTTGAAGGTGACAAATTTCAAGCTCGCGTAATCTCGCCAAACGAAATGAACGGCGCGATTGTCGAAGGCAGAGTTTCAAAAATTCAAAAGCCCGGCAGAATAAAACGTCGTGCTGAAGTCCTTCTCTCGTTCGATCGGATCGTTTTATCGGAAAATCGTTGGAGCAACTTTAACGCAATTTTAACCGAAGTTTTGCCGCTCAAAGGCGACAACGTCAAGCGTGTCGATCCGGAAGGAACAGTTGAAGGCAAAAGCTCGGTCAAGGGTGATTCTGCTAAAGTC
>JALZOH010000442.1 GCA_030857305.1 Acidobacteriota bacterium | reverse complement strand
CGGATACCGTAGCGAGTTTTCGGTATAGCGGCTCAAACCTGACGTTAAATAACTTTAATAACGGTGAGCAAATTCCGCGTAACCTTTCAAGGACAATTACGTGGTCTTCTGAAAATTTGACGGGAAATGTGCGTATCGAAATTTCACGCGACGGCGGCACGACTTACACCACTTTAATTGCCAATACTCCAAACGACGGGGCGGAGACAATAAACGTTTACGGCAGAACGACCAGGCAGGCGCGGCTCAGGATTGTGAGCATTGATAACCCGCATGTCAGCGATTCAAGCGTCAACAATATTGTAATTCGGTAAAATTAACAACGGGTAAAAATAGTAAATTCGATAGGATGAAAAGGATAAAAGGTTTGGAAAAGAAACCGCCGAACGGACTTTTACCTTAACCTTTTATCCTTTTTCTTTTAACATTTATTCTTCTGTCGCGGCAAAGTTTAAAAATGAAACTAATGAAGGAAAAATCTCGTCTGCGCGAATTAACCGATGAATTCGCGCGCCTTGAGCATAAACTGCGCTTGGGCGGCGGCGCGGAAAAAATTGAGAAAATTCACAAGCAGGGAAAACTGACCGCGCGAGAAAGAATCGATTTGCTTTTCGATCAAAACGCTTTTAGGCAGGAAATTGGTTTGCTCGTTGCCTACGACGAATATAACGGACAAGCACCGGCAGCGGCAGTGGTAACGGTTGTCGGAAAAATCCACGAGCGCGAATGTGTGGTTATTGCCAATGATGCAACCATCAAAGCCGGAGCGTGGTATCCGGAAACAATCAAAAAAATTCTCCGTGCGCAGGAAATAGCGATGCGCAACCGTGTGCCGATTATTTATCTGGTTGATTCGGCAGGCGTCAATCTACCGTATCAGGGCGGCGTATTTCCCGGTCAATACGGGGCAGCGCGGATTTTTTATTACAATTCGATTATGAGGCGTTATTTGCGTGTTCCCCAGATTGCCGCTGTAATGGGAATGTGTGTCGCGGGCGGCGCGTATTTGCCGGCGCTTTCGGATTCGATTTTAATGGTCGAAGGCACTTCATTTATGGGACTCGGCGGTGCGAATTTAGTAAAAGGCGCCACCGGACAAACGATTGATAACGAAACATTAGGCGGCGCCTTAACGCATAACTCAATTTCCGGTGTGGCACATTATCGCACGAAAGACGAGCCGGAATGTCTTGAAAAAATCCGCGATCTCGTTGCCGAATTGTCGAAAAAACATCAAACTTCCGTTTCGATAGTTAAGGAAAAAAATCCAAAACGAAAACCCGAAGATTTGTACGAACTTCTACCGAATGATCATCGCGCTCCGTATGAAATGCGAGAAGTTTTAGACTGTATTTTGGACGAAGGGAAGTTAGACGAATTTCAAGCCGACTATGCGAAGGAAATTATCTGCGGAACGGCGCGGATTTGCGGAATTCATGTGGGAATAATTGCCAATCATCGCGGAATGGTCAAACAAACCAACAAACCCCCAAAATTCGGCGGCATCGTCTATACCGAATCAGCTGAAAAGACGGCTTATTTTATTGAAAATTGCAATCGGATGGGAACGCCTATTTTATTTGTCCAGGACGTCTCGGGTTTTATGGTCGGAGCTGAAGCTGAGCATTCAGGAATTATTCGCGCCGGAGCGCATTTTGTCGAGGCAATGGCGACCGCCTCTGTTCCAAAATTGGTCTTGACAATTAATCACGCCTCCGGCGCAGGTTATTATGCAATGGCTGGGCAAGGTTTTGACCCGGATTTTATTTTCTCCCTACCGACGGGAAGAATGGGCGTCATGGAAGGCGATTCGGCGGCGCAAGCGATTTTCGGCACGCAGATTGAAAAGCTGAAAAAAGAAGGCAGTGTGCCGGATGAAAAAATGGCAGCGGAAATGGACAAAGTGCGCGAAACATATGAACGCGAGCTTGATGCCAAATACGCTGCTGCCCGCGGTTTTGTTGACGCGATTGTCGTTCCCGAAGATTTACGAAAAGTTCTGCATCTCGCGCTGGAAACCACTTTGAATACGGACAAGCCACACCTTGGCGCATTTGTTTTACCGGAAAATCTTTAATTCTTGAGAACTTCTCTTTACAAAATTTCGTTTAAGAATTTGTCCGAAAAATAAACAAAGGAGAATTTTGCTATGTTCTGCCCCAACTGTGCTTCGGAGGTCGCGTCCGGCGAAACAAAGTTTTGTTCAAAATGTGGTTTTGTTCTACAACGCGTTAGAAAAATTGTCGAAAATGGCGGCAATGAAGCAGACTCAAATGAATTTTCCAAATTTCAAAAGGGAATCAGATACGGCATCAAACTTTTGCTTCTTTCCTTGATTTTGATTCCCGCATTTCAAATTCTCGGCGGTTTTTTTACGCCCGACGACGTACTGATCGAAAGCTCACCGAGTTCGAGTTGGTTTGATTTGCTGGGAAATGCTGTTTTAATTACTTTGTTTTTGGCAGGCGTGACGCGGATTTTTTACGCCATTGTTTTTGAACGCGCAACACATAAGGAAAGTTCAAAATCAGAACCGATTAAAGAAATTTTTGGAAAAGAAAAAACTGCTCTGCCGCCTTCGCAAAGCATACCCATTTCTGATTTTGGAAAATGGAAAACAACCGGCAAATTGTTCGAGCCGATTTTTGCCAAACAAAAAAATTCCGGTGAAATAGAATGAGAATTACCGTTGAAGAATTTTTAGAAAAACTTCCGCGTGTTTTTTTCCTTCAGTTCTTATGCGCTTGTTCGTAGCTAAATTTATTTAATT
>JALZOH010000441.1 GCA_030857305.1 Acidobacteriota bacterium | reverse complement strand
GAGTTATAATTATTCTTAGTTGGAAACAACAAATACTAAATTTTAACGAGGACAAAACAATGATTAGATTAACCACAGAAAACACAGTCAAAGCGATTGCTAAATGCAAACAATTAAAGCCGCGTGTCAAATTTATCAAAGATAGATTCTTTGCCGTTCAATCGGCGAATAACTCAAACGTCTATTACGTTTCGTTTGACGTAAAAGGCGGCGAAAAGTTCGGACAATGCGAATGCAAAGCAGCAGAAAAAGGAATGATTTGTTATCACATCGTAGCGGGCGCAACGGCAAACATTTACCGGCAATCTTTGAAACTTGCCAAATAACAACGAAAGGCTTAGATAGCGCGAACTGTCTAAGCCTCTCTAACCAATCAATAAAAAATTAACTGGAGTGAATATGAATAACCTAGCACAAATACAACAATACGCGAAACAAGCGTATCTTGACCGGCAAGCAAAACAAATGCTTACTCATTACGAAAAAGCCAGTAGGAGCGAAAGAAACGCGGTTATCAAGCAAGTAGATTCGTTTCTTGAGATTGTGCCGAAAGATGCTAAAACCTTCTGGCTAAAATTTCGCTATAAACTCGAAAGATTGAATGAAAAGCTAATTTGAAATTAGGTGAATTTTGTGAGATTTGAGTTGAAGGTGTGATTCAAAGTGTGAGTCACCAAAAAGAGGCATCAAAACGATGCCTCTAAACTATTGAAAATAATGGTACACCCGGCAAGATTCGAACTTGCGACCCTCTGATTCGAAGTCAGATACTCTATCCAGCTGAGCTACGGGTGCGGAATAAATTTTCAATGACAAACTTCAAACCTAACAAAAATTAAAATACCACAAATCAAAAGTAATTCGTAATTGGTAATTTCTATTATTTACCCTGAATGTCCTTTCTGATAAGTTTGACCAAATCCTTTATTTCCTGTTCACTTAATTTGTCTTTGAAAGCCGGCATTCCGTCGCCGCCGCCTTCAATTTGTTCGATAAATTCCGAATCCGGGTCTTTCATTTTGCCTTCAGTTTTAAGGTTCGGAACTTTCAGCTTGCCGCCCTCAATCAAAACCACGCCGCCCTCACCGGTTTCTTTGTGACAACGCACACAAATTTCCGAGTAAATTTTGCGAGCCGAGGCGAGTTCATCCGGCGTTGCGCTTGGTGTTGCGTTCATATTTGCGGTCGTATTATTAACTACCGCAGCAGTATTTGAATTTGTATTAGTGTTTTGAGTTTGACTGCAAGCCAGGATAAAAATGGTCAGCAAGGATAATGCCAAGATAATTTTGAAAGTTTTCATCAATTCTTCCTCGTCGAATGTTTAAATCGAAAAACGTTGAAAGTCTAACTTAAAATTTGAGCAGACACAAAAATTATCGGCTTAAGTTTAATAAAAGATAAAAATGCATTGAAACTAAAAATGTTAAACAGTAATTTTCTCAAACAGACTCTTACATTTCAAAAATATTTGATAAAAGCCTTGATTTTGTTGTAATGTGAAAACATCCAAAAGACAGAGTGAGTGCAGGTGACCACAACCGAGTTTTCACAAACTCATTAAAATTTATATTTAGCAAATATGAAAAAAACAAGCAGCAAAATTATCGCGGTGTTGGCGTTTATCGCTTTTTTCTCAAGCATTATTCACGCCCAAAAAATTTCGACCGAAGAACAGAAAATCATCGAATACATTGACACGCGCGCAAACGATGTCGTCGCTCTGCTTGAAAAGACAGTCAATATCGAAAGCCCGACTGAAAATCTCGCCGGTGTCAAGCAGGTTGGAATGGTATTTAAAGAAGAATTTGAATCAATCGGTTTCACCGCCAAATGGTTAGAGATGCCCGCCGAGATGAAACGCGCCGGACATCTTTTGGCGGAAAAAACCGGAACAAAAGGCAAACGAATTTTGCTGCTCGGTCATCTCGATACGGTTTTGAAGGGCGAAAAATTTCGGCGTGAAGGCACCAGGGCTTTTGGCACGGGTTCATCTGATATGAAAGCGGGAAACGCGGTCTTATATTACGCTCTGAAAGCGCTGCACGCGACCGGCGCGCTCAAAGATACCCGCATTATCGTAATGTTGACGGGCGATGAGGAAAGCGGCGGAAATCCGCGAGAAATTAGTCGCGGCGATATGATTGCGGCGGCAAAACGCAGCGATTTAGTTCTCAGCTTTGAAAACGGCGGCACCAGTATCGCTACGGTGGCGCGCCGGGGCAGCAGCGGTTGGACGCTCGAAGTAACGGCAAAAACCGGACATTCTTCAGCCATCTTTAAAGAAAGTATGGGCAGCGGCGCAATTTTTGAAGCTTCACGGATTATCAATCAATTTTATGAAACTCTCCGAAACGAAAAATATTTGACATTTAATCCGGGGGTCATCGCGGGCGGAACTGAAGTTGAAACTAAAGAAGGAGATATTACGGCGCGGGGCAAGACAAATGTTGTTTCGGCGAAAGTGCTTGTCCGCGGCGATTTACGCTTTATCAGCGAGGAACAAAAAGAAGCGGCACGGGCAAAAATGAGAGAGATTGTGGCAAAGAGTTTGCCTGGCGCGTCGGCAAAAATTACTTTTTCAGACGGCATTCCGTCGATGCCGCCGACCGATGGAAATTACGCGCTTCTAAAGCAGCTTGATATGGTCAGTCAAGACCTCGGTTTTGGAAAAATTGAAGCGCAAGACCCCGGCGAGCGAGGCGCGGGTGACATCTCGTATGTTGCACACCTGATTCCCGGTCTTGACGGTTTGGGAGCGTCGGGGAGAGG
>JALZOH010000440.1 GCA_030857305.1 Acidobacteriota bacterium | reverse complement strand
CGTCGCGCTCGCCGTCACCATAATTCTGGTTTTATCGGGCGGCAGACCGCAGGAAGCGTTGTTCGACTCGCTGGCAACCGACGTTATCTGGCTGATGATTGGCGCGTTCGTGCTTGGCGAAGCGGTAAAAAAAACGAATCTAGCGGCGCGGCTGACTAATCTGGTCATTACTAAAGCGAACAAAGTCAGTCAGGTATTTTGGCTTTTGACGGGTGTTTTGGCGATTCTTTCTTTTTTTATTCCTTCGACTTCCGGCAGAGCCGCCGTTGCAATGCCGGTTTTCAATAGTTTGAGCGATAAAATCGGTGACGAGAAAGTGAGCCGCGCACTTTCTCTCCTGATTCCGACGATTGTTTTGACTTCGACCATTTGCACTCTTATCGGCGCGGGTTCGCACCTTATTGCTAACGATTTGTTAAGACAAGTTTCCGGCACGGAAATTTCGTTTTTGAATTGGGCGATTTACGGTGTGCCGTTTGGTTTCGCGGCGAGTGCGGCTTCGTGTTTCGTAATTTTGCGAATGTTTCTCGGCAAGGAACAGCGCACGATTAAACTCGAAAAGGAGGAAACGAAAACGGCGAAAAAGTTTTCCTCCGCCGAATGGAAAACAATCGTGGTCGCCGCCGTGATGGTCGCGCTGTGGATGACGGAAAGTTTTCATCATTACGAAATCGCGCTGGTCACGACCGTCGGTGCACTCGTTTTGATGATGCCGAATTTCGGCGTGATGAATTGGAAGGACGGTTTGAAATCGGTGTCGTGGAACTTGATAATTTTCGTCGGCGCGGCACTCGTTCTCGGCAAAGCGTTGATTGACACGGGCGCGGCGCAATGGATTATCGAAAACATTTTCTCCCTCAGCGGTATTGACCGGTCTGACCCGCAATATCTGATTTTATTGACGATCGCATTTGTCTCCCTGACCTCGCACACTTACATGACATCGCACTCGGCGCGGGCGGCAGCACTCGTTCCGGCGATGATTTATTTTGCGACGAGTTTCGGATTCAACCCGGCTGCGCTCGTTTTTATCAGCACCGTTGGAATGGATTATTGCTTGACTTTTCCGGTTAGCTCAAAGGCTTTATTGCTGTTTCAGGAACTCGAGACGGAAACTTTTCAGCCGTCTGATTTACTGAAGTTGAGCGCAGTTCTGATGATTGTGCATTTGATTTTGATGATCGCATTTTATTACGGCTACTGGCAGTTTGTCGGGCTGAAATTTTAACGATTAGCCACGAACAAACACGAAAATTTGAAAAAATTATCAATCTTATTTTTGATTTTTTCCGTGTCCGTTCGTGGCTAAAAAATATTTATGAACTTACGCAGAAAATTATTAACCGTCTTTGGCGCGTTGGCGTTGTTATCGCTGGTTACGGCGGCAATAACTTTGTGGACGATTTCGAGTTGGACGCGGACTGCGACGGCAACCGAAAATCATTACCGTCGCAGTTTGATTTTACAGCGCATCCGCGCTTCAACGTTTCGCGCTTTCAAGGAAGTTCCCGACGCTGTAACGGGTGACGACATTGATTCCGACCAGGAATTCGAGGAATATATTCAGCCCGCGAAAGAAGATTTTGAAACATGGGCGCGCCTTGCCGATGACGACGCGGAGCGCGAACAAGTTCGACAAATCCGCGAAGCCTTCAATGTTTTGGAAGCGACCGCGAAGGAAACTTTTGCGCTCGTCAAACAAAATCGGATGAAAGAAGCATTCAACTTGATGGAAGGCAAACTCGAAGACAATGATTTTGAAAATTTCAATCGCCTGACTGCCGAAGCCGTTGAATCAGACCGCACCAAACGCGAAGTGATTCGCGCATCAAACGAGAATACGCGGCGCACGGCTCGCATTGTTTTAGCCATCGTCGCGTTCGGAACTTTTTCGCTCGTTTTATTGCTCGCTGCTTATCTCGCATCGGATTTGTTCAAGCCTTTGGAAGAATTGAGAAAAGCCATGAAACGCATGGCAGAAGGTGATTATAATCAGGAACTGCAAGACTCGCGCGAAGACGAATTCGGCGCGGTCAATCGTGCTTTTAATGCAATGGTAAAAACCATTGCCCGCCGCGAAAAACTTGCCGGCGGCGAAGAATCGGAAAATGCTGAACTTGGCTTTAACAGTTTCACATCGAAAATAACGATTCACAAACTCGTCGCGCAGATGCGTCTGCGAATTTCAGAACTCAACGCCAGACTCAAACAAACCGTCGCCGAAGAATCCGTTGAAAGCAGCGAAACAGATAACAACGCTGCATCGACGAATGAAAAAATCAATCTTGACGCACTCGCTGAAAATCTGGAAAATCTGTCGCAAGCAATTGTGCGCGTCGCTGATTTTAGCTTTCCGCTCGACATCACTTTGTCGAAAACTGACGTTCGCGCTTTACTCTACGACACGCTACTGCGTTTTCACGACGAACTCAGCCGGCGCGGTGTGAGTTTTGAACTTGAAGTGGACAAAGAGATAAAATACGCCACGCTCGACCATTTGAAAATCCGCGAAGCCATCAGCGAATTGGTTCGCAACGCCCTGAAAGCCCTGCCCGAAACCGGTGGAAAAATAGGTTTACGGGCGCGACAGAAAGACACCGATTTGCTCGTCGAAGTCGGCGACAACGGCACGGGCGCGGAAAATCTTTCGCCTGACGAAATTGATATAGCGCGGCGGCACGATTACCGCACAGGTTTGAAATTGACAAAAGAGATTGTCGAACAGCACGGCGGCAAAATGAAAATCAACAGCGAACCGGGCAAAGGAACTTACG
>JALZOH010000439.1 GCA_030857305.1 Acidobacteriota bacterium | reverse complement strand
TGCCTTGACCGGGCTTGCGACCGGCTTTCGCGAACTTGACCAGATGACTTCGGGTTTGCAAAAAACCGATTTGATAATCGTTGCCGCGCGTCCGTCAATGGGAAAAACGGCTTTGTGTCTAACTTTGGCGCAGAATGCGGCGATTTTAGAAAAGGCGGTCGTCGCGGTTTTTTCGCTCGAAATGTCAAAAGAGCAATTGGTTATGCGTATGCTCAGTTCAGAAGCCAGAGTGGATGCACATCGCTTCCGCACCGGTTATTTGACGCGCGACGAATGGGGAAGACTGGCGCAATCAATCGGCACGCTTTCCGAAGCAAAGATATTTATCGACGACACGCCCGGAATTTCCGTCATGGAAATGCGCGCCAAAACTCGTCGTCTCGTGGCGGAACAAAAAAAGCTTGATTTGGTTGTCGTTGATTATATGCAGTTGATGTCGGGTTCGCGGCGCACCGAATCTAGGCAGCAGGAAGTTTCGCAAATATCGCGTGAATTAAAAGGTTTGGCAAAAGAATTAGACGTACCGGTCGTTGCGCTCTCGCAGCTTTCCCGCGCACCCGAAGCTCGTAATCCGCCCAAGCCTCTGATGTCTGATTTGCGCGAAAGTGGATCGATTGAACAAGACGCAGACGTGGTGGCGTTTATTTACCGCGAAGAATATTATAAACAATCTGACGAAAACGCGGGCATCGCCGAAATTCTTATTTCAAAGCAGCGCAACGGTCCGACCGGTTCGATTAAATTAGCATTTTTGAAAGAATTTACGCGGTTCGAGAATTATTTTGGAGAGTAAAGATGAACGAAGATTTACGTTATCCGATTGGAAATTTTGATAAAAGTATTGAAATAACACCGGAAAATCGGCAGCAGCTAATAGAAACAATCGAAGAACTGCCGGAGAAAATAAAATCTGCGACGAACGATTTGAGCGATGAACAACTCGACACGCCATATCGCCCAAGCGGCTGGACTGTCCGGCAAACAGTACACCACGTTGCCGATAGTCATTTAAATTCGTTTATGCGATTCAAACTCGCGTTGACGGAAGAGTTGCCGACGATTCGCCCCTATTTTGAAGATCGTTGGGCGGAACTTGCCGACAGCCGGATGCCAATTGATGTTTCAATAAAAATTATTGAGGGAATCCACGCCCGTTGGACAAATCTTTTGCAATCAATGTCTGAAGAAGCTTTTAATAAACAATTAAATCACCCTGACTCCGGGGTTTGGACTTTAGAGAAAATGCTTGCGCTCTACGGTTGGCACAGCCGACATCACACGGCACACATAAATAATTTGCGGATAAGAAATAATTGGTAATGAGCTGTATAAGAAAATTAGCTTTTATTTATAAGGCTTAAAAGTAAACTCGCTTTTGTTTTCAATTTAATAAAAGGGGGTTAGTACAAAAATGTCTGAAGAGACTGAGCAAAATCGTTTAGGGTCGCTCGACGTATTTCGCGGATTGACTATTGCCGGAATGGTTCTGGTCAATAACCCCGGAACGTGGAGCGCGATTTATGCGCCGCTCAAACACGCCGAATGGCACGGCATTACCCCAACGGATTATATTTTTCCCTTCTTTCTGTTTATTGTCGGCGTGGCGATTCCGCTCGCTCTCGGCAGACGAGTTGAACAAGGCGGTATTACAAAAGATGTTTACTTAAAAATTTTTCGCCGCACGGCTTTAATTTTTCTTTTGGGTCTTTTTCTCGCCGCTTTTCCATATTTTGATTTTTCAACTTTAAGAATCCCCGGTGTTTTGCAGCGCATTGCTGTTTGTTATTTGATCGCTTCTCTAATTTTTATCCGAACAGATTGGAAACAGCAAACATTGATTGGTGTGGGGCTGCTGATGTTGTATTGGGCATTGATGACTTTAATTGCCGTTCCTAATTGCGACGCGACGACGATTGATGACAAAGCCTGTAATCTGGCGGCTTATATTGACCGCACAATTTTGGGTGAAAATCATATCTGGCGTTCCGCTAAAGTGTTTGACCCGGAAGGAATTCTTTCGACTATTCCCGCATTGGTTACGACTATTTCAGGCGTTCTAACCGGCGTCTGGCTAAAAACAAAACGCAGCGATTTAGAAAAAATCGCCGGATTGTTTTTCTTCGGAATTATTTTAACCGTGGCGGGGTGGATCTGGCACTCGTTTTTCCCAATTAATAAATCACTCTGGACGAGTTCTTATGTCCTCTACACATCGGGGCTTGCGCTTTTTTTCTTAGGCTTTTGCTTTTATCTGATTGATATAAAAAATTACAAGAAATGGACAAAACCGTTTGTAATTTTTGGAGTCAATGCTTTGGCGCTTTTTGTTTTTTCGGGTTTGCTGGCTAAAATCTTAGGAATAATTAAAGTTACAGGCGCGACGGGAAAAGAAATTTCTCTCCAAGGATGGATATTCGAAAGTGTTTTTCTGCCGATCGCGGCGCCGGTCAACGCTTCGCTTTTATATGCTCTGACTTATATTTTATTCTGGCTGTTTTTGATGTGGTTGTTATACCGGAAGCGAATTTTTATAAAAGTTTAACTTAGCCAAAACAAAGAGCGCTAAAGAAAAGTTTCGCTTTTATAACAATTTGTTTATTTTGAGACATTGGCATTTTTGTTTTCTTGAGAGTTAAATTTATCAAGCAGTTGTTTAAATTCACGACATTCTTTTGCCAAAGCCGCCGTATTGCCTGCGTGTTCCTCGAGAGATTTCTTAAAACTTTCACGCATTTTATTGAGAGCGTATCCGCGTGCCGCTTTAGTAACGAAAT
>JALZOH010000438.1 GCA_030857305.1 Acidobacteriota bacterium | reverse complement strand
GACTACCGAACAAGTTTTTCAAGTTCTCGACGACACAAAAAGCGATTCCAGGTAATATGCTAATGAATTCTGAAATCAAAAATAAATGGCAGATTCGCATTGCAACCTTGAGCATTTTTCTGCTCGGTTTTCTCGCGGGCGGATTTGCCCTCAACGCTTATCATTTATTCGCTGCCGCCAAGCAGCCTACCAAACAAGAGCGTTACGATAAAGCTTTCAGCCGTTTGGGATTAAGCGACACACAAAAAGCAGAAGTGCAAAAACTCGTCGGTGAAATTCGTGGAAAGATACAGCAGTTGAGACTCGAATCGGAGCCGCGAATGCAGGAAATTCGCGCACAGCATGATGAAAAATTACAGCGTGTTCTTACGCCTGAACAGTGGCGAAAATTTCAAGAAGAAAGAGATAAAATTCGCCGAACGGAAAACCAGAATCCGCCAAAAAAACAGCTATAAATTTATCTCTTATTAAATTGCAATAGAAAGTGAATTTTAATATGCCGGTTAAATAGAAAACTTCTTCATATTCTTTGTAATACTAGCGGGATCGAAAAGCAGATTGTTGATTATTGCGACCGAGTTTGCGCCTGCGCTGATAATTTCCCTAAAATTTTCAAAAGTTATTCCCCCGATGGCGACCATTGGAAAATTTCCAATTGCTTCGCGCACCCTTTTAACGCCTTCAATTCCAAGCGGTTCTTCAGCATTTTCCTTGGTTGCTGTCGCAAAGACAGGTCCGATTGCTAAATAATCAATCGGAAGTTTGACGGCTCTAGCAGCCTGCTCAGGATTATGAGTTGAAAAACCGATAATTGCATTTTCGCCTAAAATTTCTCGGGCGCGCGCAGGCGGTAAATCATCTTGTCCGAGATGAACGCCGCCTGCGCCGGCGGCAAGCGCGATGTCAACGCGGTCGTTAATGATTATTCGCACACTCGATGGACGCGCAATTTTTATAGCTTCTTTGGCTGATTCGTAAAAGTCTTTCGGCGAGCCGTATTTTTCGCGTAACTGAATCATTTGCGCGCCGCCGTCAATCAATCTTTTGACCTGTTCGGCATGTGAAAGTTTTGTGAGGCGCGGATCGGTGATTGGATAAATTCTTGGAAGAAACATTTTCTGTTGATTAAAGCGATTTGACCATCAAAAAACCATCTTCGCCATTGTTGTAATAATTCGAAAGTCTCTGCACGATTGAATATCCGAACGCCTGATAAAGGTTTTGGGCAGCCGTGTTACCAACGCGCACTTCGAGCATTACCGTTGAAACGTTTCGTTTATTTAACATTTTTTCGGCATGGATAATAAGTCTATTTGCCAGACCGCGCCGCCGATGTTCGGGCGCAACTCCAATTGTCGTGATATGTCCGGTTCCTTCCTCATTGGTCATAATAAAAATATAACCAGCCATTTGTTCATCGGAGGTAACAATGCGATAGCTCAAACAATTCGGTTCATTAAGAAGATAAGAAAAAGTATATTTTGTGTAGTTTTCCCCTTCTTTGAAACAGCGCAAATTTAACGTCAAAACTTCTTTGAGATGAAGTTCGGTCAGCGGACAAATTTCATAAACATCGGCAGGCGCAGGAACAAGTACTTCCGGCTCAAGTTCTTCCGGCGGAATAAAAAGCTCTCGAATTTTTTGTAAAACTGCCATTTCTTCAGTTAACAGTTAACAGTTATTAGTTATCAATAGTTTGTTGACTGTTAACTGTTAACTGTTAAAGAATTAACATACAGTCGCCGTAGCTGTAAAAACGATAGCGCGATTCGACGGCGTGTTTGTATGCTTTCATCGTTAAATTATAACCGGCAAAAGTTGAAATCAGCACGAGCAAGGATGATTGCGGCAAATGGAAATTCGTCAGGATTCCACCGGTCGTCTTAAATTTGTAACCGGGAACGACGGTTAAATCTGCCAGACCGTTTCCGGCTAAAATTTTCCCTGCCTCGTCAGACGAAGATTCAAGAGCGCGGGTGGTGGTTGTGCCGATGGCAACGATGCGCCTGTTTTCGGCTTTTGCTTCGTTTAATATTTCCGCTGTTTCCTCAGAAACGGCGTATCTTTCTGGCATAACTTTGTGTTCGGCTAAATCTGTAACGCGCACCGGCTCAAAAGTTCCATAGCCGACGTGCAAAGTTATTTCGACAATCTTCACGCCGAGATTTTTTATATCTTCCAGAATCTCCGGCGTAAAATGAAGTCCGGCAGTGGGCGCGGCGATTGCCCCCCGATTTTTTGCAAATACGGTTTGATAGCGTTCGCGGTCTTCGTCAAAATTATCGTTATCTCGTTTAATGTAAGGCGGAAGCGGTGTCTGACCAATTTCTTCTAAAATTTCGTTAAAATCCTTTTCCGTTTGGAATTCAACAAAAACGTGTCCGTCAGCAGTTTTTTCCAAAACTATTGCTGTCAAATTTTCGTCAAACAATATTTTTTTGCCAATCTTTAACCTTCGTGCCGGACGCGCTAAAGTTTCCCACATCTTGTTTGTAATTTCCCGCACTAGAAAAAGTTCGATTTTTGCACCGGTTTCACTCGTTCCCAAAATCCGCGCAGGAAAAACTTTTGTATTATTGAGAACGAGAACGTCCGTTTTTTTCAAAAATTGTGGAAACCTGCAAAAATGTTCGTCCGTGACCGTCTCTGTGACGCGATTGATCAATAACATCCGCGAACTTTCGCGCTTTTCCGGTGGAGTCTGCGCGATGAGTTCTTCGGGCAGTTCATAATCGAATTCGGAAATCCGCATAAAAGTTCAAGTTTCCGTTTTTAAC
>JALZOH010000437.1 GCA_030857305.1 Acidobacteriota bacterium | reverse complement strand
ATGACGGTTGATTCGAGCGCGACGATCGGTTTTTTATCAGCTAATGCGTCGGCAATTTCTTCATTGAATTTTAAATTCATTCCTATCAGTTATCAGTCATCAGTTATCAGTTTTTTGTTGACTGTTGACTGATAACTGATGACTGACTATCTAATCATTTTTCCGATGCGGTCTAACCTCGGATTCGTAACACATCCGAGCATACTTGCGCCGGATGCGCCGCGGTCGCACGACCAATAGACAAACATTGCGCGACCGACAATTAATTCACGCGGCACAAAGCCCCAAAAGCGGCTGTCTTCGCTATTGTCCCGCGCATCGCCCATCACAAAAAAATGATTTTCGGGAACTTGCATCGTTTTTCCCTGAACGCCGAACTCATAACCTGGATGCGGCATACTGCGACCTGATTGAGCAAATTTCATTGTATCTTCCGAGTAATAGACAGAGTATTTTCCGTCTGCCGTGGAAGATTCAAATTCGCGAGTCTCGAGCGCCGATTCATTGTCGTCAGAATCGCCGATAATGCGGTGTTCAGGTAGAAGCTGCCCGTTGATAAAAACCTGATTGTTGCGAAATTCAACAGTTTCGCCCGGTAAGCCGATGACTCGTTTGACATAATTGATTTGATACGGCACGATTCCGCGCGAGCTATCATTTTTCGGATGAAGTTTGTTCCCCGGATATTTAAAAACGATAATATCACCGCGCGCAACATCTCTCTGCGGCAGAAAGGGAAGCGGATTGCCGCTCGGCGCAAAAATAAATTTATTGACCAATAAATAATCGCCGATTAAAATCGTATTCTGCATTGAGCCGGTCGGAACAGTGACAGCTTGCAGAATAAAAGTCATCCCGAAAATAGCCATAATCAAAGTTACGACGAACGATTCAAAGTACTCGCGAGCGACGCTTTTTGGCGGTCCGAGCGGTTTGTTCTCGCTCGTTTGTTTTATTTCCTGTTCGATTTTACTCATAAATCAGTTTTAATTATCAGAATTGAGATATTAACTCTTTTTTACGTTTCCGGGCTTTGGTTTGTTTAGATTCTTTAAAGCAACGCTTGCCGCCATCATTTCAGCTGATTTTATCGAGTTGCCGACGCCGCGTACCTTTCCGTTTTCCCAAATTGCTTCGACAAAAAAACTGCGCTCGTGC
This sequence comes from Acidobacteriota bacterium, assembly GCA_030857305.1. GTDB lineage: Bacteria > Acidobacteriota > Blastocatellia > Pyrinomonadales > Pyrinomonadaceae. The sequence goes on along the minus strand of JALZOH010000437.1, from coordinate 1,623 downwards.
GGCGGACCTTCAGTTTTTATTAAATTATACGTTGGGGCTGAAAGTTTCACGGCTTGGAGCGTTTCCTGAAGCAATGTTTTATAGTCAATCGAAGTTTGCGGCGTAGCGTCGCGAAGCTCGTCTGCAAAAATGCGGTTAATGAATGCGCGAACCGAAATATAACCGCTGTCAAAAAAGATGGCGGCAATAATAGCTTCCAGAGTGTCCGCCAGCAGCGCCTGTTTACGTCTGCCTCCGGTTTTTTCCTCGCCGCGCCCGACGCGCATAAATTTTCCCAAGTTTAGATTCCGGGCTATTTTTAACAGGGTTCCGGTGCTGACAAGATGATGTTTCATCAACGTCAAATCGCCTTCGCTGGCTGACGGGTGACGGACGAAAAGTTGTTCGGCAACCGCCAAACCGAGTACTGAATCGCCGACAAACTCGAACGATTCGTTTTGCAGCCCGCGAATCTCTATTTCTTCTCCGGAGGGAATTTTCTCGTACGCCCAGGAACGGTGCGTTACCGCGCGCTCGAGCAAGGCAAGATTTTGAAATCTGTAACCGAGCAGTTTTTCGAGATTGGCGAGCGGTTCCGGCATAGAAAGCTAATTTTAAGAATAAAAAGCGAAAAAAGAAAGTCGAACGCCAATTTTAGCGCGCCCGACTCTCTTTCGAAAACCATTATGTGAAAAAGATTAACGAGTTCCTTTCTTTTTTGTCACCGGCTTTTTACCTTTCGTTTTACCAGCCGGGGTGGTTGCTTTTGTCGTAGTTGCCGTTGTGCCGTTAGTTGTCGATTTAACAGCTGTTGCCGTGCTCGACGCTTTATTTGCTGGTGCGGTAACCGTGGTTGTCGTATCAGATTTTGGCGTTGTCGCAGCTGCCGGCGCGGTTGTATTTGAAGCCGGAACCGCTTCAGTTGTCGAACTTGTCGTTGTGGTCGTCGCTGCCGGTGTGACAGTGACCGGCGTAACACTGGATAACGGATCCGGCATCGGTTTATTCATCACTGAAGCGACGAATGCATCAATCCCATCAGTTTTACCGTCATAACGGAAAACATACAACTCTTTTAATTTTGTATAGAGAGCGTCTTTATATTCTTTGGCAGTTTGCGGATTTGCACCGGAAATTTTGTAAGCTCTGGCATAAGCGTCAATCGCGCGTTCGGCATAACCTTTCTGAGTTGCCAATAATGCAAGCGTTTCCTCGGTGTCTTTGTTGCCAGCTTCTGTAATCTTTTTCGTGCGATCCGTGTCGATGCGGATGGCTTCATCCAGATACCAGGCGCCGATTTGTCTGTAACTTTCCGGAAAATTCTTGGTCGCCGAATTCAACTGCGTCGATTTATAAAGATACGGAAGCGCATCTTTCTTTTTGTCCTGGCGGTTATACATTATGTAACCGACCGTGTAATTCATCCAACCAAGCGCGTTATTTTTACCGTCTGGATATTCTTTATTTTTGTATTGATATTGATTAGCGCCAAAATTTTCCGAAGCCTTACCAGCTTCCAGTTTTTGAATCGCCGATTTTGCATAGTTAACAGCGTCGTTGTTGTAAGTATTGTTCGGCGTTTTTAAAGAAGCCTGGTCGAATCCGACTGAAGCCAGTACAAGCGTTACATCAAGACCAATCGAA
>JALZOH010000436.1 GCA_030857305.1 Acidobacteriota bacterium | reverse complement strand
TGCCTTGTGGGACAGTTTCGCCATTTCACGCATCTTTATCCATTTAATTTTATGGTCAAAGAGCAAATCTCAAGCCCATCCAGAAATTGACTCCCGGCGAATCCGTGCCTGAGCCGTGCGTTCGGTAGTTGCGGTCAAGAATATTAAATAGCCCGACATTGAGATTTATCTTTTCGGTAAGCGCAAAACTTCCGCGCAAATTTATCGTTCCGAAACCGCCGGTCTTTGTGTATAAGGGGACTCGCGTATTATCGTCAATCACGGTTATGCCGTTAACGCCCGCGCCAATGGGCAGAACGCGGTTGCGGATAGTTGCGAGTGTTTCATTGGTCGGCGTAAAAACGTCATCAGCCGTGCCGAAAATTCCATCAATACCGGCGTTTAAGAAAGGGCGAACCAGCGAGCCTTGAAAAAAGTTCGTAATATCACGACGACGACGTGCCGCGCCAATGCGTTCATCGGTTATATCGCCGCCGCTCAAGCGTTCCTGTGCCTGGCTGAAAAGAATTTTTAATTCAACCCAATCCAGCCGCCAGCGATTACCGTCAGGTTGAAAACGGAGGGCGGCAGAGCCTTGCGCCGGAGGAAGACGGCGGATGTTGCGGTTCGGATCAAGTTCGCGTCCAACAAGACGGCTGTAATTGCCGTCAAACGACCAGCGCGGCGAAAAATTATATCGAAAAAGGGTTTCAATTCCGTAATACCGCGCCGCGCCGTCGTTCACAAACGCTTTAACGGCTCGCGGGTCAAGATTGGTTGCGACACTGACCACATTTTGCGCTCGCTGAGTAGGAGTTTGCTCAACTCGCGCGACGGCAATTCCGGCAAGCGTCGTTGGAATTCGCTCAATCGGGAAAAGCAAACTGCGCCGCACAATCGGGTTTTTTAGTTCGGCATCGAAAAGCTGCACACGGGCGTACAAACGGCGAGTGCGAATCGCCGCGCCAACTTCATAATTGAACAATGTCTCGGCTTGCAGAGGTGAAACGGATTCGCCGCTTGTTCCCACACCTTCGCCGTCGCTGATTCCCAGCAAGCCTCCAAGCGTTGCGGCAGATTCCGCCGGAACTTCAAAGCCCAAATCGTTTAAGCCGAGCGCGCCTAAATCATTCAAATTCGGAGCGCGAAAACCTCTGCCGGTCAAAAAATGAAGAGTTAGAAACGAGGTCGGCTGCCACGATAAACTGGTGTTGTAAGTAAAATCATTGAAAGAGAGTGAAGAGTCAATCACGCCCAGTTTATTACCGGAGGCATCACGGTTTCGCTCGGCAAAAGTGCGAAAACCGACGCGCGTGTAACGACCGCCGAGATTTGCCCAAAGCCGGTTGCGAAAAATGTCAATCGTGTTTTGCACAAATAAACCGCCGGTCGTGTAACGCGAACCGTTCGGATAAAGAGCGCGTTTTTCAATCGGCAAATTCATATTCGGGTCGGTTTCGTCGCGGACAGCAGCAATTCGTTCATTGTAAATTTCACCGCCGAAAACAATTGCCTGCCGGTTTGTTATATCCGTGAGCGCTTGTAATGTGTAACCGAAAACATTAACCAGACTTTCATCACGAATGATTTTGTCGCTTGAGAGTAATCCCTGTCTAACTGAGCCGTCGCTTTGCGAGTTGACGGAAAAAGTTCCGCTTACCGAATCGAGAAAACCGAAATCAAATTTTTCGTATCGGGCGTAAAAGAATCGTAAGTTTTGCGGCTCAAAATCGGAACGCAGTCGTCCCAGCCCACCCCACAAATCCTTATAACCGCGCACGTCTTCAATTTCAGTTTGCTGATACAAGACGGACAAATTTTGAGTCTTGCCGACCCGCAAAAGAAGTTTTGTGTAACCGCCGTATTGAGTAAAACCTGTGTCCCGCAACCTCGAACCGTAAATATCCTTAATCGTTTCATCAGAAAGTCCGAAAAAACGCTTAAAAACGTGGCGCGAGTCTTGTCCGCCGCCGGCTCGCAAATCGTTGTGGCGGCGAAAACTCCCGCCGACCAGCCACGCCACGCGATTATTTCCGATTGATATTTTCACATCCGTTCCCAAACTGCGGTCGGCACTGGCTGTAAACACCCGCACATCTCCGCCGAAGGTTGTTTTGGAATTTACACCAAACTCGGGCGCGACAGTTAAAATCTGAATCGTGCCGCCAAGCGCGTCGCTGCCGTATTGCGAGCTTGCCGGTCCGAGCATTGTTTCAAGTTGTCGCAGTTGACCGGGTTCGACAAAAGCCAAATACTGATTCGGTCCCGACCGGAAAGTCGAATTATTAAACCTTACGCCGTCAATTAAATTTAAAACTTGATAGCCGGTCAGACCGCGCAAAAAAGGCGACACTTGCCCGTAAGTGCTTTGCTGAACGTGAACACCGGGATCGCCTTCAAGAATGTTTCCGATTGTCGGAAGCGGCTGCGAGAGCAAATCTTTCCGCTCGTGCGCTTTTGTAACGGAAGCGGCGGCTTCAACTTTGGTCGTCAAGCCGCGATTGGCGGTAACTGTTATTTCAGCACGAAACAAAGCGGGCGCGAGCGTGATTTGAAGCGAAGAATTTTGTGGGAGTGTTCGCAAATTTATTTGTCGAGTTTCAAATCCATCTGCCACGAACATTAGAGTATTAGGAACATCAGCCAGGGCTTTGAACGAAAAATGACCTTCACCGTTTGTAAAAGTTTCTTGCAAAACCGTGCCGTTTGAACTTAAAACGGAAATTTTAGCTTTGACGATTATCGCTCCGTCTTTGTCCTTGACCGTTCCCGAAGAAATGAAGGATTGGCTGAAGGCTATCGAAAACAA
>JALZOH010000435.1 GCA_030857305.1 Acidobacteriota bacterium | reverse complement strand
CGCCCGAACTGCTTGAAGCTTATCTTTCAATTTCCGAATTGATTGATAAAACATCATTTTCGCCGACCGAACGGCAAATTGTGCTGCTCACGGCAAGCTACGTGAACAACTGCGATTACTGCGTCGCGGCGCATTCGGTCATCTCGTCCGTGCAGAAGGTTCCGAACGAAATCGTGGCGGCTCTTCGCGAAAACCGACCGCTTTCCGACGGAAAACTCGAAGCGCTGCGGAAATTCGCTTACGCGGCGGTTGAAAAACGCGGGTTTATTGCGGAAGAAGAAAAACAAAATTTTCTTGCAGCAGGCTATACAAAGCGAAATATCCTGGAAGTCATTCTCGCCGCCGGCTTGAAAACGCTTTCCAATTACACCAATCACATTGCGGAAACCGAGCTTGACCCGGCGTTTGAAACCGCCAGATGGAAGAAAGCCGCTGCCGCCTGAATGGTCGTAGTTTCTTTTCAGAGAAAAAAGGCTGCCGCAAAGAAATTTCTTTGCGGGCAGCCTTTTTTATTATGCAGTGATTTTCTTTAACTTTAGATACGCGCGTTTTGCCACGCATCGGACAGCGCGCGCGCCGCGCTCAGATTTTCAGTTTCCGTCATATCCGAGATAACGAAAATCGGCTGCCTGTTTTGCTGGAAACTCGCCACTTGAAGTCCGTTTTCCTTTTCGCAAATTATTGAAGCATTCGCCGAATTATCGGCTTCCGGCAACACGTCCGATTTGTCGAAAAAGACGGAAACGGTGTGGACGCCCTTTCGTAAAATCACGTGCGTGAACTCTTTGCCTTCAAAGATGCAGTCGTGCGCGTGAAGCATCTCGACGTTTTCCGAAAAATTCGCCCGCAGCGGGTTAACGATTTTTTCCGTATAAACGGCTTTTTCGGCGTAATCCTGCTTTGACATCTTTTCCCACATTTGCATTTTTTCCAGAGCGCAGTCTTTATGACTACCGACTGCCGCCAGCGAAATTTGAGTGAGCGTTTTGGTGATAACGTCTGATGAAAGCGTAATTTCACCGTTTTTGTTCGTCCAGTTGAGCGCGATAAAGCCCAGAGCCACGGCAAATAAAAGGGACGCCATAACCGGAATCATCAGCTTCGGAGCGAAAAAAAGCTTTCGCCAGGTGTTTTCATAAAGGGCGGTTTCTTTTAGATTGGCGCTTAAGCGATTGGCGAAACCCGGATCAATTTGAAACTCCGGCGCGCGTCTGACCGCCGAACGCATCTGTTGCCGCAACTGCCGCTTTGCCGCAAATTCCGCGCGGCATTTCGGACAATTTTCCAGATGCCTGAAAACCTGAATATTTGTTTCCACGAGGAGCTCGTCGCTTAAGTAAGCTTCTGAAATTTCTTGAAATTCTCTGCACTGCATATTTCTTTTCCTTTAACTTGAGGCGATTTTCCGGTCATCGCCGAAACCGTAATTGCGGGCGTAGTCGGCTAATTCGAGCCGCAAAACTTTTCTCCCCCGGGAAAGACGCGACATCACCGTCCCCATCGGCACATTCAAAATAGAAGCTATTTCCTTGTAAGAAAAACCTTCGACATCCGATAAAACGAGGACTTGACGAAAGTTTTCCGGCAATTGCCCGAGAGCCGCTATCACTTCCTCATCAGTCAGAGTTTCGGGCATTTGCGGCTCAAATGGTATCGTTTCGGCTAATTTTTCTTCACCCTCGTCGACGAGCTTTATCCTTCCCATTTTCTGAAGGCGTTTCGAGTTCAGGTGATACATAATGGTCGCCAGCCACGCCCGGCAGTTTGTCCCCGTTTCGTAACGGTGAAAAGATTTTAGCGCCTGAAAGAACGTTTCCTGGACGAGATCTTCGGCTCCCTCACGGTTTCTGGTCAGCCACATGGCAATCCGGTACAAATCGGGCGTTAAAGGCATCGCCTCGGCTTCAAAATCGCTCCATTTCTTTTCCTTCGTTTCCAGTCGCTTTATTCCGAACATTCCTGCTTTACCCTCGCCATCAACAATAAGCTTCCGCTTATAAAATACTCGATAAATCGAAAATTATTCACGCCGGGCAAAAATTTTAATTCCCTCTCCCAAAATAAAAAAAACGGAAGAAATTTACAGCGCGGGAATAATACCGAATAAAAAAAGCCTTTTATTTGTGAACGCGCTTAACAAAGGCAAATTCAAAAACACAAATAAATCAGAGGAGAAATACAAATGAGAAAAATTACAACCCTGATGTTGTCAGTCGCGCTTGCTTTAACTTTTTCAGTCGCTTCAAGCGCCTTCGCTAAAACAAAACCGACCGTCGTCATTATCAAAGCCGAATGGTGCAGCGCCTGTCAAAAAGTCGATCCGATTATGCAGGAGCTAATGAAAGAATACGGCGGCAAAGTCAACTTTGTCATGCTCGACGTAACTAACGACGAAACGACCGCCCAAGCAGCCGCGAAAGCGAAATCTCTGGGATTGAGCCGATTTTTTGAAGCCAATAAAAAAATGACATCAACCGTTGCGGTCTTTAAAGGCAAAAAACAAACTTTTTCGACGGCGAAAAATTACAACAAGTCCGCTTACGTCGCGGCTTTTGATAAAGCAATAAAATAGAAATTCATGAGAATTTTGCCGGAATTATGAATCCTTCCCGGCAAAAAAGGAGAGTAGTTGGCTTGTAATCAAGATGGGTATTTGTCGAGCCGAATACTCTCCTCTATTTTAAGGAAAAGATATGGAATATTTCGTAAGTAATCTGCAATCGTATCTGGCGGGAAATTCTCTCATGGCGTTTCCGGCAGCTTTTCTCGCCGGGCTGCTGATCAGTTTTACGC
>JALZOH010000434.1 GCA_030857305.1 Acidobacteriota bacterium | reverse complement strand
TTAAAGAAAGATAATTTTCCGTGCGCGTGAATTGTTCGCTCAGATTCTCCTGTGTTTCGCGGTAAGATTGAACGGTCAGCGTCGTACCTTTTAAGTTTTCACGCAAACTTTTGACTAGTTCGGTTGGATTATTCGATGTGCGGTACAGAATGCGCCGCCGGATACGCCCGCTGTTGCGCGTAATCCCGGCTTCGTCAAACGCCTTTTTTTCGACAAAAACACGCGAGCCAAGCCTAAAACCGTTTGTGCCGCCCGGTTCTTCATCAAACGTAGCGCGAATCTCAAAATCAGATTCTCCGATCCGAATTTTATCGCCGACCGCGATTTTCAAATTTTCAAGCAGAATTGTTGCGACGACCGCGCCGCGATTTTCGAGTAATTTGAAATCAAAAGGCTGTTCGCCGGACAGCGTAAAATTTCCGACGAGCGGAAACGGCGGCTCGATGCCTTTGAGTTCGACAAAACTAAAATTCTGATTCGTCGCCTCAACCGGACGCGCCATCGCGGAAGTTTCAATCGCTTCATTACGGGCTTCTACAATGTTTGACGCATTGATAATCGTTTCGATTGTGGCAATATCGGTCGGCGAAAAATCGTTGGTCGAATTTATGACTAAATCAGCGGTCAAAAGTTCGCGCGCATCGCCGCCGACCGCCTGACTAAGATTTTGAATAAGCGAACGAAGCGCGACGACCGAACCGACGCCGATTGCGATGCACAGAAAGAAAAATAGAAGGCGTCGCCACGACGAGCGGATTTCGCGCCAGGTTAAATTAAAAATGAAATTCATAAGAAATAGGTTTAGAGAGTCGAAGATTTGTGAGTCAGTCTTAAATTACATTATTGAGCTCACTGGATTCTCTAGACTCTCCAGCTCATCGTTTATTACTTTTCCGTCTTTTAAGACGATTTGTCGTTGGGCTTTTTTGGCTAAATTCTGGTCGTGCGTAACAAGTATGAGTGTTACATTATTTTGCCGATGCAGTTCGGTCATTAAATCAAAAATATGATCGCCGTTGCGCGAATCGAGATTGCCGGTTGGTTCATCTGCTAACAGTATTTTCGGACTGTTAGCAAAAGCGCGGGCGATGGCGATGCGCTGTTGTTCGCCGCCGGAGAGTTCGGTCGGGTAATGGTGTCCGCGATTAGTCAGTTCAACATCTTCGAGTAATTTAACGGCGCGGCTTTTCGCGTCTTTCAAGCCCAAAATTTCCATCGGAATCAAAACGTTTTCAAACGCCGTGAGACTGGGAATCAAGTGAAAAGATTGAAAAATAAAACCAATTTTTTCGCTTCTCAAGGTGGCGAGCGTATCTTCGCTCATTTCAGTGACGCCTTCATCGTCAATTAGAATGGTGCCGGAAGTCGGCGCGTCGAGTCCGGCGATTAAGCCGAGCAAAGTTGATTTTCCACTGCCCGATGCGCCGGTCACGGCAACAAATTGCCCGTCGGGAATTTCTATCGAAACATCATCTAAAATTGTCAAATCTTCGGTTCCTGAGCGAACAACTTTTGTAATATTTTTTAGTTGAATCATAAAGTGTGAGTCAGAAGTCAGTGGTTTGTTGTCAGTACCAGATTAGACAAGTTCGCGCTGAAACTGTAAGAATCAATCATATCTTGTTAAAAAGTTGCGAACAAGTTCGGCAAAAAATGCATCTGAATATTAGTTTCGAGCGTCTCAAATGTTTATTTATTATGATATTTTATCTTATACGAGCGACGGCAATTTTAAGTTTGGTATGTGTAGGAATTTTCTTTACGGCGTGCGGCGTTTCAACTGCTGAACCGCAAGCAAACAAGAAAATTCAAAAACCTCTTACCGATTCGCAAACTATTTCAAAAGCGCCGAAAATCATCGCTTTCGGCGACAGTTTAACGGCTGGCTTCGGCTTGGCGGAAAAGGAATCTTACCCGTATCTTCTGCAGCAGAAATTGAAAGCCGAAGGTTATAATTATGAAGTAATAAACGCGGGTGTTTCGGGCGAAACCAGCATAGGCGGTCTGGAGCGAATTGATTGGGTTTTAGAAATGGAAAACGTCGAAATTTTAATTCTGGAACTTGGTGCTAACGACCTTCTGCGTGGTTTGCCGGTTGCTAAAATGAAAGAGAATCTAAATATGATAATTAAAAAGGCAAAAGCAAAAAATGTGCAGGTTCTTCTTTGCGGAATGCTTGCGCCGCCGAATATGGGCGCGAAGTATCAGCGTGATTACGTGATGACTTTTCCTAATTTAGCAAGTGAACACAAAGTAGCGTTTTTGCCGTTTATTCTCGAAGGCATTGCGCTGAATCCGAAACTCAATCAAGGCGACGGCATCCACCCAAACGCCGCCGGCGCGAAAGTGTTAACCGAAACGGTTTATGATTCGTTGAAACCGCTTTTGAAAAAGTAAATAAAATTGCAATAAAAAAGAGTTTGCTCGCGATGTGGGCGAAATGAGACGAAATACATTCAAATTTTTTCGTCTCATTTCGCTTCGTCGCGGGCAAATTGTTTTTAAAATCGAATAACTGTAACTTTAATAAAATAGAAATTTGTAAACACAGGAAAATAAATTAAATGAAAGTTACACATCTGGAATGCGCTTTGTGTCATCTGCACCACGAAGCGCGAACACTGCAAAATTTGTGCGTCGAATGCGGCAAGCCGCTTCTGGTTCGTTATGATTTAGAAAAAGCCGCTCAAACCTTGACCAGGGAATCGCTTAAAAATCGACAGCCGAATCTTTGGCGATACGCGGAAGTTTTGCCGGTTGAAAACGCGGAAAATGTCGTTAGTTTTGGCGAGGGTTTT
>JALZOH010000062.1:436-9178 GCA_030857305.1 Acidobacteriota bacterium | reverse complement strand
CGCGTTAATACCGGTGAAGGCAGCGCCGGAAAATTATTGAACGACCCGCAACTTTACGATAATTTAAATCAGACCGTAGCCCAGCTTGAAGCAATTTCCAGAGATTTACGCGCCGGGCGCGGAACTGCCGGAAAATTGTTTAGCGATGACGCGCTTTATAATGATACGCGCGCTGCCATTGCCGATCTCCGAGTTTCGGCGGCAAAAATAAATGTTATCGCTGATGATTTCAAGACAATTACAAATGATTTGAATGAGGGACGCGGAACTGCCGGAAAATTTCTTAAAGATGAACGACTTTATGAAGATGCTCGGGTGGCGATTGCAAAATTCAGTACTACCGCCGAAAAATTTGAAATAATTTTGGGAGATGCTCAAAACGGAAAAGGAACGATTGGCAAGCTTCTGACCGATGAAACACTTTTTAATAACGTCAACCAAACAGCATCAAACGTCAATCAACTGTCTTCTGAAAGTACAAAGTTAATTTACGATTTTCGGCAAAATCCGAAAAAATATTTAACCATCCAGTTCAAACTTTTTTAAATCTCATCAAAAAACCAAAGAGCGATTTAGGTTACAAAAATGTATTTAGTATAGCGGCTGGTAATTTTCTCAGTTTTGAAAGTATCAAGCTGCAAAGAAAAAATTTATCGTGATTGGTTTTTAGCTACTCAAGCAAATCTAAACCAATTGATTATTTATCTAATTATTTAAAAACACGCAAAAAAGGCTTTCAGATAATATCTGAAAGCCTTTTTTAAAGTGGTGCCGAGGGCGGGACTCGAACCCGCACGGATTTCTCCACACGCCCCTCAAACGTGCGCGGCTACCAATTACGCCACCTCGGCTGATGAAAGAAGAAAACAATTCTGTTCACCAAAATTTCAAAAAACAAAAAATTATTTGTTAGAGGGCTGCTCAGATTCCGGCGGCTTGGATTCCGTAATTTTATTAGATACATTTGCACTATCGGTTGAATTTGCCGGAATAACCACTGCAGTATTTGAATTTACTACGACATTTGTACCGGTTTCGGTGTTGGTATTTGTATCCAAATTAACATTGGCGTTTGCCTCGACATTGGCGTTCGAGTTTCCATCCAGCGCCGGTGCAGTTTCCGTCGAGCTTTCAGCATTGGTTTCAAGCACTGAAATATTTCCGGTTAAAGCCGGCATCGCAAGCAGCAGCGCCGAAAACATAAAGGTTGTGGCTGCGGCAATTGTCATTTTAGAAAGAATCGTTTGCGAACCGCGCGGTTGAAACGCCGTGCTTGAAATATTGCTTGTAAAAAGCGCACCCGCATCAGTTTTGCCTGGCTGCAGCAAAACAGTCGCAATAAGAACCACACAAGAAACAAAAAATAATCCGTATAATAAAAAAACCAATGTCTTTACTCCGTTAAAACTATTTATAATTCACAATGTCGGCGAAGCTTTTTGCTTCAAGGCTTGCACCGCCAACCAATGCACCATCGATATCTGTTTGATTCATTAAATCTTTGATATTATCAGGTTTAACTGAACCGCCGTAAACAATTCTGGTTGTCTCGGCAACTTCACTCGCTTGCGTTTCACTCAAAATCCGACGAATAAAAGCGTGCATTTCTTGAGCCTGTTCGGGCGTGGCAGTTTTACCCGTACCAATCGCCCAAACAGGCTCGTAAGCGATTATAATACGTTTCATATCAGAAACTGTCAAACCGCCTAAGGCACCCGCGAGCTGAGTTTTCACGACGTTTTCCGCTTTACCCGATTCCCTCTCATCAAGCATTTCACCGACACAAACTATTGCCGTTAAACCGGAAGCTAAACAGGCTTTGGTTTTTAAATTGACCGTTTTATTCGTTTCTCCATAAAACTGCCGCCGTTCTGAATGTCCGATAATTATATGCGACGCTCCGGCATCTTTGATCATCTCGGCGGAGACTTCACCCGTGTGTGCCCCCTGTTTTTGTTCGGTCGAACAATTTTGAGCGGCAATTTTGATGCTCGAGCCTTCCATCCGACTGCAAACTGATTTTAAGTGGGTAAATACCGGCGCGATGATAATTTCGCAATGCGTCGAATTTATTACCAAAGGTTTTAATTCCATTGTCGTATCAATCGCTTCACCCAGCAATTTATACATTTTCCAATTTCCTGCAATAACCGGTTTTCTCATAAATATTTATTTTCCATTTGAATTCTAAACAGCTGTAAGAAGTTTTCGGTTGTCGCTTGAGCCAAATCTTTTAAGGAAATGTTGTAAAAATTCGCTAAAAACTTTGCCGTCTCCACGACAAAAGCCGGTTCGTTTCGTTTCCCGCGATACGGAACGGGTGCTAAATAAGGAGAATCGGTTTCGATAAGGAGTTTATCAAGCGGAACAACTTTTGCGGACTCACGCAGATTTTCCGCCTTTTTGAAAGTTATATTTCCCGCAAACGAAATTAAAAAGCCGATATTCATCATTTTTTCCGCCATTTGAGGAGTGCCGCCAAAACAATGCATAATGCCGCCGCGAAAATTTTTATTCGTGCATTCTTCCATTAAAATCTCAACCGTTTCCGAATCTGCGTCACGTGAATGAATTATTATCGGTAAATCAATTTCTCTGGCGATTATTATTTGTCTTCTAAAAACTTCTTTTTGAATTTCTCTCGCCGAATGTTCGTAAAAAAAATCCAAACCGATTTCGCCCCAGGCAATTACTTTTTGGCTCGATTTAGCCAATTCAATAAGGCGTCTTTCGGCTTCGTCACCGAAGGTTTTCGCGTCGTGCGGGTGAACGCCAACTGAAGCAAATATTTTTTCGTGATTTTCCGCTAAATCAACCACGCGCGTAAAGTTCTCAAAATCGGTTGCATCGCCCGTCCCGACCACGAGCATCATTTCAACGTCTGCCTCCTTTGCGCGACTTATAGTTTCTTCGCGGTCAGAGTCAAATTCCGTAGCATCAATGTGGCAATGAGAATCTATCAACATAATCTATTTCAATCTCGCGCCGATTTTCACGTTTTCCAAAAACGTCGCAATCGCGGGCGTATCGCCTTCTTCCAAACTCGCGGCGCAAATCATTCCATTTGATTCGAGACCGCGCATTTTTCGCGGTTTTAAATTTGCCACAACGACCACTTTGCGCCCGATGAGTTTTTCCGGCTCATAATATTCGGCAAGTCCGGCTAAAATCTGACGCGGTTTTTCTTCGCCCAAATCAATCTCGAAGCGTAGAAGTTTATCAGCTTTCGGGATGCGTTCGGCAACTTTAATCTGACCGACGCGAAGTTCGACTTTTAGAAAATCGTCAATAGCGATAAGGTTTTCATCTGATGAAGATAAATCTTCAATTTTCGTTTTTTGGTCTTCATTCGTTGGTTGTTGTACACTTTCCGAAATTTGCGGTTGTGCTGCCTGCTGACTGCTGACTGCTGACCGCTCAGTTATTTCACTCATAGCTTTTTGTTTATTAATGCGCGGAAATACGGCTTCGGTTTCGCCAATTTGAGTCCCCGCTTGTAAATCTCCCCAAGTTAAATTTTCAGGATTTATTGACCTTAAAGTTTCACTCAAACCTATCTGCCCGTAAATCTTTTGAGTCGCTTCCGGCATAACTGGATAGAGCAAAACGCACAGCCAACGCAAAGTTTCGGTTGCGCGATACAACACAGCATTTAATGTTTCCGCTTGATTTGCGTCTTTGACGAGTTCCCATGGCTTTGCGTCGGAAATCATTTTGTCAATCCGCGCAATTACCACCCAGAGTGTTTCAAGCGCCTGGCTGAATTCGTAATTGTCGAATTTGCGCAAAAATTCATCGCGGGCGTGTTCGAGAACCGAAACAAGTTCTTGTTCGTCAGCATTTATTCCGGCGCGTTTGGCATTTAAATAATTCGCTTCCGCTATTTTTCCGCTTGGAATCTCGCCGTTTCGATATTTTGTAATCATCGAAAGCGTGCGGCTCGATAAATTTCCCAAACCGCTCGCCAAATCCGCGTTTGCGCGTTCAATCAGATTTTCGTAACTGAATTTTCCGTCCTGTCCGAAAACCATTTCGCGCAGCAGGAAATAACGAAGGGCGTCGGTCGGGAAATGTTTGTGCAAAACGTCAATATCAATTACATTGCCGAGCGTTTTGCCCATTTTGCGCCCATCAGCGTCGAGCCACATTCCGTGCGCGAAAACAGTTTGCGGTAAATCAATTTCCGCTGCCGTCAGAAAAGAAAACCAATAAATCGTATGAAAGCGCAGAATATCTTTGCCAACAATGTGAACCGCGTTTTGCCAATATTTATTAAATCCGACATCTCCTCTTTCCGAATTTCCATAACCGATTGCCGTAATGTAATTGGAAAGCGCGTCCATCCAAACATACATTACATGTTTCGCATCGTCCGGAACAGGAACACCCCAACTTACAGAAGATTTTTCGCGGCTGATTGATAAGTCCTGCAAGCCGCGTTTGATAAAGGCGACGACTTCATTGCGGCGGGCTTCGGGCTGGATTTTCTGCGGTTTATCGTCGATGATTTTCAAAAGAGTCTCGTTATAATCCGAAAGCCGAAAAAAATAGCTCTCCTCGGAAACCTTATCGAGCGGGCGTTCATGAATCTTGCAAAGCGGCACATCTGAGTTTTCTTGTTTGAGGTAATCATCTTCCTGTTTAAATTCAGCGCACGGAGCGCAAAACCAGCCTTCGTAAAAACCTTTGTAAATTGTTGAATTCCCTTTCGGCGTTTTGTTGACGGCGATTTTGCGCCATAGATTTTGCACCGCTTCGTAATGATATGGCTCGGTCGTCCGCATAAAAATGTCATAACCGCCGCTCGTCGTGTCCAGGCTGAAATCGGCAAACATTCTCTTTAACTCGCCTGAGATAAAATCAACTTGTTCCTTCGGCGTTCGATTATTTTTTGCGGCGGCACGTTGAATATTAATGCCATGTTCGTCGGTTCCCGTTAAAAAATACGTGTCATAACCGCGCTGTTTTTTATGACGCTGAATGACATCGGCAACAATCGTCGTATAGAGATGTCCGAGGTGCGGCAAGCTGTTGGCGTAATAAATCGGCGTTGTGATGTAAAAAGTCTCGTTCATATTATTTCAAAAAAGAATTTTTAATTTCTTTTTTTTCCGTAATCTTAGCCTTTTATCAGGGACATAGCTTCGGCGCGCGTTCGAGCATCTTTGCGGAAACCGCCGAGAACGCTTGAGGTAATCGTTATCGCGCCCGGTTTTTTCACGCCACGCAAAGTCATACATGTATGTTCGGCTTCGACGACGACCATCACGCCAATCGGCTGGAGTTCATCAAAAAGAGTCTGGGCAATTTGCTGCGTCAAGCGTTCCTGCACTTGCAAGCGACGCGCGAAGATTTCTGCGATTCGGGCAAGTTTTGACAAACCGACAATGCGTCCGCCTTTGGGAATATAGGCGATATGACATTTGCCCACGAACGGCGCGAGGTGGTGCTCGCACACCGAAGCAATCGAAATGTCTTTGACAATAACCATTTCGTCGTGCGAATCGCCGGGCAGCGCAACGATATGTTCACGCGCATCTTCCCACATTCCTTCAGTCAGTTCGGCGTAAAAATCCGCCACACGCTCCGGTGTTTTTTGTAAGCCGTCGCGGTTTGGGTCTTCCCCTATTCCTTCAAGCATCAAACGCACACCGCTGGCGATTTTCTCTAAGTCAACTTTCTTGTTGGTCAAATTATTTCCTCTCAAAAAACTTTTCACTTTCACTCGAAACTTTTTTTTCAACTTCCTGCAATGATATTCCAGAATTCAAAGAAATTTGCCTCAGTTGTTCATACTCTGGTTTAACATTGACGATTTTGCCTTTATAAAGAGCAATCTTAACATTAACTTCGCCAAATTCGGTTTTAATTTTTTGAGATTCTCGTTCCAGACAATTTCTTTCAATTTCCTTTACACGAATGCCTAAAGTTGTCGTTTCGGTATATAAAAGCTCTATTAAAATTTCTTTTTTATCCTCGCTGCAAAGAATTGAAACCATTGTCGCCGGTCGGTTTTTTTTCATTTGAATCGGCGTGAACCAACAATCTAATGCTCCAAGTTTAAACGTGCGTTCCATCACAAAACCCAGAGTTTGCGGCGATAAATCATCAATATTTGTCTCCATAAGAAATAAATTATCAGTTTTCGATTGCCGGTTTTGGGTTGTCGGTTGACTTTGGTCTTTGGGCTTTGGTCTTTGGGCTTCTCCCAACAATAACCGCAAAACATTGGGAAAATTTTTATATTCACGAGTTCCAGCGCCGTAAGCGGTCTTCTCGATTATCATTTCGGGAATGCTTCCAAATTCTTTACAAACAGTTGCAATTATCGCTGCGCCGGTCGGTGTTATCAGCTCTCCTTCGATTTCTGTTGAATAAATGGGTGCGCCTTTCAAAAGTTCAGCAACGGCAGGCGGGGGGACGGGAAATGTACCGTGAGCCATTTTTGCAAAGCCGCTTCCGACGTGTATTTTTGAACACACAAAATTTTCAATCTTGAGCATTTCAAAGCCGACGCACGCGCCCACGACATCAATTATCGCATCCATCGCGCCGACTTCGTGAAAGTGGACTTCATCAATTCCAATTCCGTGAATTTTTGCTTCAGCTTCGGCTAATTTTGTAAAAATTTCAATTGCTCTCGCCTTTACATTATCGCTCAAACGCGAATCAAAAATAATTTTTTGAATTGTTTGTAGATGGCGATGCGCGTGTTCATGCGGAACTTTAACCTCAGCGTGAATTGCCGAAATTCCCGATTTATCAACTGTTTTGAAAATAATTTCAAAATCGGCGACGTCAAGTAGTTTTATCTGTTCAATTAATTCAGTTTGTTCAATGCCAAGTGCAATCAAAGCGCCCAGAATCATATCCCCACTCGCACCTGCAAAACAATCGAAATAAAGAGTTTTCATAAAATTAAAAGTCTAGAGTTGAAACCTGGAAAGGTCAAAGCGCGTGTTTCATTCTTTGACGTTCTTTGCGTTATACTTTCTTTTTTGTTGCTACGTCATTGTTCCAAGGTAGAAAAAGTTGTGATTTTATCTGAACTCCAAGAAGTTTTACGCGCGGCTGTTACCGAAGCCGCGAAAGAAAATTTCAACGTCGAACTCGAACAGATTGCATCGGAAGTGCCGCCAAAAACCGAACTCGGTGATTTAGCTTTTCCAGTTGCGTTTGATTTGGCTAAGAAAATCAAACAGATGACGGGGGAAAAGAAAAACCCGCGTGAAATTGCCGAAATGTTAAAAGCTGCTTTAGAAACTCACGAAATGGTTAACCGCGTAGAAGTTGCGGGGGCTGGATACTTGAATATCTTTTACAACCGGGCAAAATTTTTAGCCGAGAGTGTCAGCCCAAATTTATTTCTAAAAAATGAAACGAGTGAAACTTCGGCAAAAACAAAAGTTTGCGTTGAACACACGTCGGTTAACCCAAACAAAGCGGCGCATATCGGACACGTCCGAAATTCAGTTCTCGGCGACACATTCGTGCGAATGCTGCAATCGAGCGGCAAAAAGGTCGAAGTTCAAAATTATATTGATAATACCGGCGTTCAAGTCGCTGATGTGGTTGTCGGGTTCGTCTATCTTGAAAAAATGAACCTGGGCGATATTAAACAACTTGATAAAAATTTAGAGGCTGCCGGAAAAACTTTTGATTATTACTGTTGGGATTTATACGCCAAGGTCGGTGTTGCCTATCAGGAAAATGAAGAACTAAAGAAAAAACGCGTCGAAGTTCTGCATTTGATTGAAGAAGGCGACAATTCAACGGCGGAATTGGCAGATTTTGTGGCGACGCGCAATGTTCAGTGCATCTTGCAGACCATGGAAAGGCTTTCGATTCGATATGATTTGCTGCCGCGCGAATCGGAAATTCTGCATCTACATTTTTGGCAAAAAGCGTTTGAAATGATGCAGGAACGCGCGGTTATTTTTCTAGAAACAAACGGAAAAAACGCCGGTTGTTGGGTTATGCCGTTTGAATCGCACACGGGAAATGAAGAGCATGAAGCCGATAAAATTCTTGTCCGCTCAAACGGAACAGTAACTTACACAGGCAAAGACATTGCCTACCAGACCTGGAAATTAGGGCTTTTGGGTTTGGATTTTAATTATAAACTTTTTCACAATTATCACGACGGTAAAAAAGTTTGGATTACCACCGCCGTCAAATCGGAAAGTGAAAACGTTCCTGCATTTGGAAATAATGAGACGGTTTATAACGTGATTGATTCACGCCAATCCTACCCGCAGGAAGTAGTCAAAAAGGGTGTGGCAACGATTTTTCCCGAAAAAGGCGACTCCGCAAGCGTTCATCTGTCGTATGAAATGGTTGCACTTTCGCCCAATGCAGCGGCAGAACTCGGTTTTAATTTAAGCGAAGAAGACAAACAAAAATCTTTTATCGAGATGAGCGGGCGCAAAGGTTTGGGCGTCAAAGCCGATGATTTAATAGATCGTCTTGAAGCAAACGCCTTTGGTGAAGTTGTCAAAAGAAATCCGGATTTTGACGAAGAAACACAAAGAAAAATTGCGCGTCAAATTGCCATCGGAGCTTTACGCTACTTTTTGCTGAAATTTACGCGCACCACCGTCATTGTTTTTGATTTCAAAGAAGCGCTCGCATTTGAAGGCGAAACCGGAACTTATTGCCAGAACGCAACGGTCAGGATAAACTCGATTTTCCGAAAACTTGATGCAAACGCTGTGATAAAGCGTTTGAAATTGTGTCGGAAAA
>JALZOH010000062.1:0-426 GCA_030857305.1 Acidobacteriota bacterium | reverse complement strand
TTCTAGCGAAATACACTTTTAATCTGGCTAAGGCTTTTAACCTTTTCTACCATAATAATAAAATTATTGTGGAAGAAAACGAATTCAAACGAGCCGTTTTAGTCGTCGTTGCTGAAATTACGCGCCGCAGTTTGACTGCTTCGCTCAATACTCTGGGCATTGAAGTGCCTGAAAGAATGTAATTTGATTTTGGATTTTTGATTTTGGAATGGCAAAATATTTACGCTTTATAGTTTTAATTTATTAAACTTGTTTTTCAGTTTTTTATTCTGATAAGTTGATGAATGTAAATGTAATTTGCCAAAACTATTTTAGAAACTAACTTTTTTATTTATGCTCATTGTAATGAAATCGGACGCGTCGCAAAAAGATATTGAGCGCGTCCTTGAAGTGATTGAACATCTCGGCTTTAAGCCACACGCTCTG
>JALZOH010000061.1 GCA_030857305.1 Acidobacteriota bacterium | reverse complement strand
ACATACTGCAAACGCAGTAAATACTTGATATTTAATAAAAAAAGGAACTGCGGACGGCGTAGGCAAAGTCGGATGATTTTGGAGCAAAGCGTCCTGTGAAAGCGTCCTGAAGTGAAAATGAAAAAGCCCCTACGCCCTGTAAGTGCTTGCAAACATTTGGTGGAGTAGAGGAGGGTCGAACTCCTGACCTCTGCATTGCGAACGCAGCGCTCTGCCAAACTGAGCTACTACCCCAAATACCGGAATTTGAGGATAAAAATCCGGGTGAAAGCTGTCAAGTCAAACTTAGTCTCAAGTCCCAAGTTACAAGCCTCAAGTTTTAAGTCTCAAATTTAATATCAATTTTTCAATTTGCTTGAGACCTGAGACTTAGAACCTAAAACTTTTTATTGCACCGTTGCCGGAAGAAGCGAGCCTTTTGGGTCAGAGGCAAAAGCGTGTCCTTGTTCGATTTTACCAATCATCCCGTGAAAGGTTATTTCATTATCGGATAAAACAACGACGACATCGCCCGGGCTGTAAAGCGTTTCATCAACCGGAAATTTTATCACGGTGGCATTGCCGTTTTCCTTTGAGACGGTTTCGTATTCAAAATTGTCGGCGTTAAAGCTCAAGGTCTGGCAAAAACTTACTTCTGACATTTATTATTCCTCTGAAATTTTTTATTATAATCCTTTTGTAATCTTTACCGATTCTAGCTTTTAAGCTGCACAAAGTCCAAAGTGATGGCATCGTGGTCGGAAAGCGAAACGTTTTCGCGGTCAAGTAAATTTCCGATGGTTTGTGGTTTTGTGTCGGGCGCAATCTCGATTCTCTGTCCGGCAAACCAGTCGAGCCGCGCCGAAACTCGTCCGCCGACTTGTCTTGCCGCCCAAAAAATAAACGGAAAACACCAGCGCGGCACCCAATCACCCAAGTTTTTGTTATAAGCCGCATTCTCCATATCGTAATGTAGAGTTCCTGCGCCTGTTTCGTTGAAACTTTTATAATCGAAGCCGCGTTTTTCAAGTTCCTGAAACAAATTTTTTTCAAAATAACGGTCGGGAAACGGATAATGATTTTTAACAACCGTTTTCACGCCCATCAAAACGCGCCGAAAATAACCGGCAATCGCGTGGTTTGCGCTCTGCGCATTGTAAGTTGTTGTGTTCCAATCGCCGCCGATGATTACCGGAAGCGGCGGCAGAGTATCAAGAAAATCGAGCACAATTTTCATTTGCAGATGGCGGTGAGCGCGTGAGGAATGCGCGTCCAGATGCACTGTAACGGCGCGAAAAATTCCGGTCGGGTGCTGGATGTCGGCAACCAGTGCGCGCAAATAACCGAGTCGTTTTTCCTTGCCGAACATTTTGTCCTTACCGTTTGGCAGCGCCACGGCACAGACATTTTTCATCGGGTATTTGGAAAGCATCGCCAGCCCGTGCAGCGATCTCGTGTTTTCGCCTTCGACATTTGATTCAACGCCGCTTCCCTTCTGCAGAGCGATATAACACGGCGCGAAGGCATAATTGAGATTTAATCTTACAGCCAAATTCCGCGCGACAAAACGATTCGCGCTGCGCGCCATTCCGTAATCGAGTTCGGTTAAAAGAAGCAAATCTTTATCCATCAAATCTGCGTGATTCTGCAACGCATCGACGATTCCTTCAAAACGGTTTCCGCGCTCGATATTCCACGCCAATGCGCGAACATATTTTGGCTTTTCGAAACTGTTCGGCGCAAATTCTTCATACACAATGGCGTTTAAAACGCGTTCGACTTCCGGTTTAATTTTTTGATAAACGGCGGATTTTTCAACCTGAATGAATGAATCAAATTCGAGTAAAGCGGGGAAATAACCGTTTAAATGGTGGTCTAAAATCGAAGGCGCCTTTGAGTCAGGCGAAACTGTGGGTGTCATAAAGACTTGAATTATAAAAGAAACAAATCAAAAGACAAAACAAAAATTTCAGTTAGAAAGAATGAACGATTTTCTTTCATGAATTCTATCAAGCTCAACGATCGTCATACCGCTCTTTGGTCGGCACGACGGCGAGAAAATCCTGCGTGATTTTTTCGGCATACAAATTTAAGAGCTCGTCAACTCTTTCGTGTTCTTCCGAATGGAAAATTAAGCCGACGTGCTTTGCTTTGCCGACGCGATAAACGATTTCCTTTTCTTTATAATGCGAAGTATCAGGCATTTCCTGATTTGCCAGACAAAGGGTGATTCCCGCATATTCCCGGCGCAGCTTCGGCGATTTGTAAGGCTTGTCCGGCATCGCAATTTCGAGTTTTGCCCATTCGCGCCACAGATTAAAACCGCACGCCTGTTCTAACACATCGGCGATGTATGCGCCGCCGACGCGTGCGGCAACTTCCAGCAGATAAAACTTTCCGGTTGCGGCAGAGCGTAAAAACTCGGCGTGAGCAACGCCGCGCTGATACTCAAAAGTTTTTAGCAGTTGCTTGTTTAATTTCTCTAACTCGCGGCGCTCTTTTGATTGATACGAAACAATTGAAGTCGTAAAAACGCCGCCCTGATGCGAAACCTGAAACGGAGTTGTTCCGTATTCGCTCACGCCGCAAGCGAGGACTTTGCCGCCCGCGACAATGGAATCAACGTGGAAAACCTTGCCTTCAATGAAGCGTTCGATCAAAAACTGCGACGGATGGTCGCGCCACGTGTTTCGCGCGTCGAGTTCACCCAAAGTCTGCCAAACCTGCTCCGCCGTTTCGCATTTTCGGATTCCGAACGCGTTGACTTCCGTGCGCGGCTTAACAACCCACGGCGCGGGAACATTTTCCAAAAAATGATTTATTTTTTCGGGATTGAATGTACCGATGAATTCGGGACACGGCATTTTCGCCTTGCAAGCCATTTTGCGCATCCGCAATTTATCGCGGAAACGGAGCAGATACGAACTGCTCATTCCTTCGATTTGCAAATGCTCACGCGCTCGTGCAGCGGTCAAAACGTCGAATTCATCAATGCCGACGATTTTCTCAATCGTTTGCGTCCCGGCGATATTCGTGACGGCGCGGATGTAATCTTCTTGTTTGGCATCCTCCGGCACAGTTTTGACTTGACTTAAACTCGTCCACGCCCACGCTTCATCAAGCAAATTTTCGCGCGTCACGAGCGTCACGAGCCAACCTTGCTCAGCGCATTCTTCAAAAAACTCGTTGCCTTTGAAGAAACTTGCGATGCAAACGATGTGGTTTTTCATAATGCGAATTAAAGTTCAAAGTTTAAGGTTCAAAGTTCAAAGTCGAAATCATAAATCCTAACCCTTTTTGAGCAAACCGCTGGTAAACATTTTTCAGGCTCAAAGAATTGCTATGTTAATGATATTTTCTGATTTTTACTTTTGCCTTTTACCTTTTTACTTTTGCCTTACCTCTTACCTTCTTCTTTTGTCACGCAGAAGCGCGTCGATACTCCAGTCGCCCGCGCCTTTCAGCAGAAAAGCCAGCGCGATGAAAAGATACAAAAAAGCTAATTCCTTTTTCTGAAACGGGTCGTTGAAATGAACACCGAGCAGCGCGACGAGCATCTCAAAAGCGATAAAAAAGCTGGCTGGACGAGTTAGAAATCCGATTGCGAGGAACGCGCCGCCCAAAAATTCGGTGAGTGCCGCCGCCCACGCAAAAAGTCCCGGCAGCGGAAGACCGATTTTTTCCACGCCCGCCGTAAATTGTTCGGATGGAGGTAGTTTTCCCAAACCGTGCGCTGCCATTAAAGCCACGCCCGTAAAAATTCGCAAAAGGGTTAAACCGAGATTGGCAAGCGGCGAAAGACCGGATTCACCACCGAAAAGTAATTGTTTCAGCATTAAAATTCTCCTTAAAAGCGAATCGTCAACGGTGAATTGTAAACAGAGTTTCTCTGAAATCCGGAAACAAATTTTATAAACTAAATATGATAGACTTTAGACGATTCATTCACTATTGACGATTTACTTTTTTCTAAAAAGAATGGCACAATTTAATGGTAAAAACAACAACTTTGATTGTTTTTAATTAATTAATGCCGGTGATAAATCGTACATTCACCGTATCAAATTTGGAGTAAAACTATGGGCGGGATAGATGTTGCACAACTTGTCAGTCACTTAATAATTTATATGGTCGTTCTGCTGTTGGCGATTTCGGCGCACGAAGCGGCTCACGCCTGGATGTCGCACAAATTCGGCGACAATACGGCTTATATGTTGGGGCGCGTAACCTTAAATCCGGTCGCGCACACCGACCCGATCGGGACGCTTTTAATTCCGATTATTAGTTTTGTTCTGGGCGCGATGGGCGGTGCTTTAGGCTCAATTCCGCTTATCGGCTGGGGCAAACCGACACCGGTTAATCCGCGCAATTGGACAAATTATAAAACAGCAAACGTGATGGTTTCGATTGCCGGAGTTCTGGCAAATCTGATCCTTTTGATAATCGGAATCATTGTCGCAAAAATCCTTTTAACCCAGGGCTTCGAACTTGGAGATTTTTTCGGCGGAAGCCAAAACCCGATTGCCATCTTTGTCGGCGATTTGATGATGCTCAATCTTTCGCTTTTCGTATTTAATTTGCTGCCGTTTCCGCCGCTTGACGGAAGCAAAATTCTTTCGACGTTTCTACCGCAGAGTTTTCAGCCCGCTCTGGATTTACTCGAACAATACGGCTTTTTGATTTTGATGTTTCTCATTTACGTCGGAGTGTTTCGTCTGATTATTACGCCGTTTTTATACGCTCTTATTGCCATACTTCGTTAGCAAGGAAATGAAAAAACGTATCTTTAGCGGCGCGCAGCCGACGGGCAATCTGCATATCGGCAATTATCTCGGCGCGCTCAAAAATTGGGTTGCTTTGCAGGAAGAATACGAAAGTTTTTTTTGTATCGTTAATCTGCATGCGATAACTCTGCCGCAAAATCCTGAAATTCTGCGGCAAAAAACTTTCGATTTAGCGCGGATTTATCTTGCTTCGGGCGTTAATCCAAAAATTTCGACCGTTTTTATCCAATCGGACGTTGCCGAACACGCCGAACTTGCGTGGATTTTGAATTGTGTGGCGCGAATGGGCGAACTCGAGCGAATGACGCAGTTCAAGGATAAATCAAAAGGCAAAGATGAAAAAGTCGGAGCGGGACTTTTTACATACCCGGTTTTGATGGCTTCGGATATTTTGCTTTACAAGACTGATTTAGTTCCAATCGGACAAGACCAAAAACAGCATCTCGAATTAACCAGAGATGTCGCGGAAAGATTTAACCGCGATTTCGGCGAAGCGTTTACAATTCCCGAAGCGTTTATTCCGCCGGTCGGCGCAAAGATTCAATCGCTTGCCGAGCCTGCAAAAAAAATGTCGAAGTCCGATGAAAACGCAAACGGCGCAATCTTTTTGCTCGACGACGCGGAAACGATTACCAGAAAAATAAAACGCGCCGTCACCGATTCGGGAACGGAAATCACTTTTAATCAATCGCGCCCGGCAATCAATAATCTTTTAACCATTTACCAACTTTTGACGGGAAAAACTTCGGAAGAATGCGAAGCCAATTTCGCAGGCAAAGGTTACGGACAACTCAAATCAGAATTAGCCGAAACGGTCATTGAATTTTTGCGCCCGTTTCAGGAGCGCATTAAAGAAATTGACGACCGGGATCTTGAAAAAATATTAAAAGAAGGCGCAGATAAAGCCCGAACAATTGCCGCAGAAACCCTCAAAAGTGTTTATCAAAAGATGGGAATTGTCGGCGGTTAATATTATGTTAGAGATTGCTAAAACTCCACAGCCACCGTACTATGCCGTAATTTTTTCTTCCGTCAGAACCAAAGGCGATAACGGTTACGGTGCAATGGCGACGCGCATGGATGAACTAGCGAGGCAACAAAACGGCTTTTTGGGAATCGAATCGGCGCGAGAAAATTTGGGAATTACGGTTTCTTACTGGAAGGATTTAGATTCGATTCGAGCCTGGCACGCGCACTTTGAGCATAAGCTTGCTCAGGAAAAAGGTTATCAGATTTGGTATCAATCATTCACAGTGCGCATTTGTAAAGTCGAACGAGATTACGAATTTGAAAAATAGATTATGAGTATCACAAATGGAAACGGACATAAACCGAAACCTAAAAATGTTCTCGGCGGCGAACTCAAATGCTGTTGCTTAAAGCCTCTGACCGGATTTTATCGCGACGGGTTTTGTAAAACCGGCGCGGAAGACCGCGGAAGCCACACGGTTTGCATTCGCGTAACCGACGATTTTCTCGAATTTTCAAAATCTCGCGGCAACGATTTGTCCACGCCGCGACCGGAATTTCAGTTTCCCGGTTTGCAGGATGGAGATAAATGGTGCCTGGTTGCCTTGCGCTGGCAGGAAGCGCTCGATGCGGGCGTCGCGCCGGATGTCGTTTTGGAAGCCACGAACGAAGCCGCGCTGCAATATGTTTCGCTTGAAGATTTGAAAAAGCATCAAGCCGAATAAATGAACACGATTGAACACCTTCGACAACTTTTCGCTTACAACGATTGGGCAAACCGACGAATTATCAAGGCTCTCAAGGAAAACAAAAGCGAAAAGGCGCAAAAGATTTTGGCGCATCTTCTCATTACCGAGAATGAATACTTTGAAAGGCTTTACGGAAAAGATTCGACCGGATTTGATTTTTGGCAAGATTTACCTTTAGAAGAATGCGAAAAACTCGCTCGTGAAACGGCGGAAAGTTACGAAAAACTTTTGCGAAGAGTTGAAGAAGAAGTAGGGCTTGGTGTAACTGTTCAATATAAAACCAGCGAAGGCGTCGCGTATGAAAACACTTTCCGCGAGCTTTTAACGCATGTTCTTTTTCATTCTTCAATTCATCGCGGAAACATTGTTTTGAAAATGCGCGAAGAAGGCTTTGCGCCACCGAAGATTGATTACATTATTTACTTGCGCGAAACGAAATATTTAGTTAGTTGTTAATTAACCTATTTAAGTATAATTAACAACTAACAATTTCTAATGGAACAGCAGCAGCAGCCAACCGAACAATTTAGTTTTGATTTTCAAACGGAAACTCCGCATATCGTTCGTCAATCGCGCGATGAAATTAGGCTTCAGATGGGAGAATTTGCCGGACCGCTCGATTTACTTCTGTATCTGATCAAGCAGGAACAGGCAAATATTTTCGACATTCCGATTGCCCGGATTACAGACGAATACCTGAAATATATTCGTTTGATGAAAAACCTCGATATTTCTTTAGCGGCTGATTTTTTGGTGATGGCGGCGACTTTAATTGAGATAAAATCAAAGATGCTGCTTCCGCGCGAAATATCCGATGTGCCGGAGGAAGAAATCGAAGACCCGCGCCAGGAACTGATTGACCGACTGCTTGAACATCAAACGTACAAAAATGCCTCTCAGATGCTTTGGACGCGCTCAACTGTTGAGCAGGCAGTTTTTACGCGCGGGCGGATTGAATCGGACGAAAATAACTCGGAAGTTAGTTCAACCGTTTTTGATTTATTAAAGGTTTTTCAAAAGATTATTGCACAGCACAAAGAAGAAGTGCTGCTCGAAATTGAGCGTGAAGAAATGAGTTTGGCGGAAATGCTCAAAAAATTAAAACAGACGATTTTCCAGCACAAACAGATAAATTTACGGGAGCTTTTGCGGGAAATGCACACCCGCCAGGAAATTGTTTTAGCGTTTATCGCAATTCTGGAACTGGTTCGCACAGGAAGCGTAAACCTACTGCAAAAAACCATTTTCGGCGATATAGTTTTGATGAAATCAGAATGAACACGGATCGGACGGACAAAACGAAATAATACGGATTTGATTTACAACTTATCTGCCCTTCAAATCCGTTAAAGCTGTGTCTTGACTATCTATTAAAAATGGATTTAGAAACGGAAAGACAACCACGTAGTGTCGGTGAAATAGTTGCGATTGTTGAAGCGCTGATTTTTGTCGCCGACGAGCCGCTAAGCATAAAACTTTTAGCGGAAATTTTACAAGAAGATCGCGAAGCAATCGAAGCGGCAGTCGAACAATTACAGGATGAATATCAAAACCGAGAAAGCGGTTTAACGCTGCGCGAAATTGCGGGCGGCTGGCAACTCTCAACACGCACGGAGTTTCACGAAGAAATCCGCAAATTCCTAAAGACCAGACCGAATGCCAAATTGTCCTTGGCGGCGCTCGAAACGCTGGCGGTTATTGCCTATAAGCAACCCGTCACCGTTCCCGAAATTCTGGATATTCGCGGCGTCCAGTCGGCTTCGGCGATCAAAACTCTGCTCGATAAACGCTTGATTGCGGCAAAAGGTCGCAAGGAAACCGTCGGCAGACCGATGCAGTACGGCACATCAAAAGAATTTCTGATGCAATTCGGCTTAAAGGATTTATCGGAATTGCCTTCAATCGAAGATTTTGAAGATTTGGCGGGCAGCATTTAAGCAGAAAGGCAAAAGTCAAAAGGTAAAAGGCAAAAGTTAAAAACACTATTTCAAAAACTCTGTTTGCACATCGGCAAAAGTTTTTCCGACAAGATTTTTGCCGATAAAAAATTCGTTACCGGTAACTTCAGAGACCGCAAACGGCGGCGTTTTCATCTCACGCATTTCTTCCGCCGTCTGAAAAACAATTTGCGCCAGAATCAATCCCCACAGCTCGCCTAAAAATAAATCAATCTCGAATTGTTGCTCACTGATTTCATAGAAATAACGGTTTTTACGAATTTCGTTGGTTTGAATCTTTTCGTTTTTTTGAATTTCCCTGCCTTCGAATTGTTCAAAAACAGCGTGTTCGTTTTCGTCCAGACGAATCTTGGAAACCGCCCACTGCGACAAATCTTCAAGCGGAAACCGCTGCTCTAAAATCCAGGTCCATTCCTTTGTTTCGGGCGAGCGAATTGAACGAAGCCGAAGCCGCGTGTTCTCGATGTAATTATCAAAAATTTGTAAGTGCCGACTCGCCCGCGTTAAAGGTTCAGGCAGGTTTTGCAGTAAAAATACGCGGCGCAGTTCAATCTCGTAAGCTTTGTCCATTTTTGTTTAATGATTTATACTCTTTTGTTTTCAAACCATTTAAATATTTAGAGGAGTAACAAATGCGATTTTTTATATTATCTATATTTTCTATTTTTACAATTTTTTTAAGCGGCTGCACAACCGCCGAAACTCCAGGCAGTAAAAGCAACGCGGGGAATACAAAAGCTAATAGCGCTA